>JAIKWO010000021.1 GCA_024684675.1 Lachnospiraceae bacterium | reverse complement strand
TGTGTTGCATTCCTGCTATTTTTGAACCTACATTTACTTTAAACGGGATTCCTACATTACCGGATTTATGTCAGGCCATCAAGATAGCAGTGGAAGACAGATGTTCGTGTTGCGGTCACCCACCTAGCAGCGGCTAGGAGTCAAAAGGCGGGAACCGCATTTTGGGCTTAGAAAGAGGACAACCACAAGAGGTTGTTCTTTTTTTCGTCCAATAAATTCTAAAGAAATTATAAAAATCCCCTTGCACTTTCACATTTTGTTTGCTATCTTTTATCTGTCAAATAATTTAAATAGTCCCTTCGATATAATTCAAAAGATAAGGTTTTGAAGTCTCTACGCGGATACCGTAAATATCCGGGCTATCGAAATAAGCAGGACGGCGCGTTGCGCAGGACTGCTCATTTCGCGTTGGCTTTGAACTTGGCCAATGCTTTTTTTATGTCGTGGGGCAGCGGAGGAGAATAAAATGAAAAAATTGATTGCAATGGTTCTGGCATCTACCATGGTGCTTTCTCTCAGCGCATGCGGCAATGTGGCAAGAGATGAAAAAGCAGCGGCAGAAGCACCGGCAAGCGAAGCAGCAGCACCTGCTGCAAACGAAGCTGCTGCAGATAATGGGGAAGCAGCAGAAGCAATCTCATCCGTTAAGGCTGGATTCATCTGCCTGCACGATGAGAACTCTACGTATGACTTGAACTTCATTAACGGTGCAAAAGAAGCATGTGAGAAGATGGGCGTTGAAGCAATCTTCAAGACCAACATTCCCGAAGGCCAGGAATGCTACGATGCAGCTTGCGAACTTGCTGATGCAGGATGCAACTTCATCTTTGCAGACAGTTTTGGACATGAAGATTACATCATCGAAGCTGCAAAGGAATTCCCGGAAGTACAGTTCAGCCATGCGACAGGTACAAAGGCTCACACAGAGAACCTTGCTAATTTCCATAATGCTTTCGCAAATATCTTCCAGGGTCGTTACCTTGCAGGTATCGTAGCAGGTATGAAGCTCAACGAGATGATCGATAAAGGTGACATCACTGCAGAGCAGGCGAAGATGGGTTATGTCGGCGCTTACACATATGCAGAAGTTATCTCCGGTTATACCTCTTTCTACCTTGGCGCAAAGAGCGTATGCCCGACCGTAACGATGGAAGTAACCTTTACAGGTTCCTGGTACGATGAGACAGCTGAGAAGGAAGGCGCTCAGAAGCTTCTCCAGGATGGTTGCGTACTGATCAGCCAGCATGCTGACTCCATGGGCGCTCCTACAGCTTGCGAGACAGCAGGTGTTCCGAACGTTTCCTACAACGGTTCCACCGAAAGCGCATGCCCGAATACTTTCCTTGTATCTTCCAGAATCAACTGGGCACCTTACTTTGAATATGCGATGACCGCAATCGAAAAAGGTGAAGCATACGATACAGACTGGTGCGGTACACTTGCAGATGATTCCGTTATGCTTACAAGCCTTGGCAAGAACGTAGCGGAAGGTACACAGGAAGCGATCGATGCAGCAAGAGCAGAGATCGAATCCGGCAAGCTTTTCGTATTCGATACAAAGAACTTTACAGTAGAAGGTAAAGCAGTTGATTCCTACATGGCTGACGTTGATACAGACGAAGCTTATACAGGCGATCATGAAGTAATCGTTGACGGTCACTTTGATGAGTCCGGTAAGGATTTCCGCTCCGCACCGTTCTTTGATCTGCAGATCGATGGCATTACGCTTCTTGATACAAAATACTAATCCTGTTATAGTAAAAGAAGTTAAATGAACGAAAGAGGCAGCGCGCAGAATGCGTGCCGCCTCTTCACTCGTATTTGGAAGCATGGAAAGGAGCGTTTCTTTGGACAACAAAGCTATTGCGGTGCATATGGAGAACATCACCAAGACTTTCGGAAGGGTCGTAGCGAACAAAGATGTTAATCTCGATGTCTATCGCGGTGAGATCCTTGCGCTTCTGGGAGAGAACGGAAGCGGTAAGACAACACTGATGAATATGCTTTCCGGTATCTATTATCCGGACGAAGGCAAGATCTTTGTAAACGGGAAGGAAGTTTTGATCCGTTCGCCGAAAGATGCGCATGAACTCGGTATCGGTATGGTGCATCAGCACTTTAAGCTGATCGATGTGCTGACGGCGACCGAGAATATTGTTTTGGGTCTGAACGGCAAGCTCGATCTGAAAGAAGCGGCAGGAAAGATCAAGGAGATCTGCGATAAGTATGGCTTTGAGATCGATCCGAATCAGAAGGTTTACGATATGTCCGTGTCGCAGAAGCAGACCGTAGAGATCGTAAAGATCCTTTATCGCGGCGCCGATATTCTGATCCTGGATGAGCCTACTGCGGTTCTGACTCCGCAGGAAGCGGACAAGCTCTTTGATGTGCTTCGTAATATGAGAGATGATAACAAAGCGATCATCATCATTACGCATAAGATGCAGGAAGTGCAGTCACTTTCCGATAAGGTTGCAATCCTCAGAAAAGGACAATATATCGACACGCTTCCCACAAAAGAGACTCCGGTCAGCCAGATGACCAAGATGATGGTCGGCAGGAAGACAGAGCTCAATATCGAGCGCCCAGAGCCGCAGGATCCAAAGCCCAGGATCGTGGTAGAGAACCTGACTGTCAGGAGCATAGACGGCATTGAGAGGCTTTCGGATGTATCCTTTACGGCCAACAGCGGCGAGATTCTCGGAATCGCAGGTATTTCAGGATGCGGGCAGAAAGAGCTTCTGGAAGCGATCGCAGGTCTTCAGCCTGCGGAGTCCGGCAACATTTTCTACGTGGAAGACGACGGCAGCAAAGACCAGCTTCTTGGTCTGGATGCACTGAAAATACAGGAAAAAGGCGTAGCGCTTTCTTTCGTCCCCGAAGATCGTCTCGGTATGGGTCTTGTGGCGAATATGAACCTTGCCGATAACATGATGCTCCGTTCCTTCAGAAAAGGCCACTCGATGTTTACGGACAGGGTGGCGCCCAAGAGACTGGCGGAGACTGTTGTTGAGGATTTAAATGTTGCGACGCCGGACATCGAGACGCCTGTCCGGAAGCTTTCCGGCGGTAATGTACAGAAGATTCTGGTAGGTCGTGAGATCGCATCCGCGCCGACCGTTCTTTTGACAGCGTATGCGGTGCGCGGACTTGATATCAATTCTTCTTATACAATCTATAATCTGATCAACAGGCAGAAAGAACGCGGCGTTGCCGTGATCTTCGTCGGTGAAGATCTTGATGTTTTGGTAGAGCTTTGCGATAAGATCCTTGTTCTTTGCGGCGGCAAGGTAAGCGGCATATTAGACGGCCGTAGCGCGACAAAGGACGAGATCGGTATGCTGATGATGAAAGTAGGAGGTGGCGCTTGAAATGAATAATAAAAAAGAACCTCTGTTTCACATCGTTAAGCGTGAAGATATGATCTGGTATCGCGCATGGGGGATTCGTCTCATCGCGATCGTGATTGCACTTATCGTATGTGCGATCCTGACGACCGTTCTGACGGGTGATAATCCGATTCAGGTATATGCAACGATCATCCAGGGCGCTTTCGGTTCCAAGAGAAAAGCCTGGATTACCTTCCAGGATCTGTCTGTCCTTCTGATCATTGCGGTTGCCTTGACACCCGCGTTCCGCATGCGATTCTGGAATATCGGCGGGGAAGGTCAGGTTTTGATCGGCGGACTTGCCGCTGCAGCATGCATGATTTGTCTGGGCGATAAGATACCGAACTGGGCGGTTATTATCTGCATGATCGTATCAAGCCTTTTTGCCGGCGCGGTGTGGGGCTTTATTCCTGCTTTTTTCAAGGCAAAATGGAATACCAATGAGACGCTTGCAACGCTGATGCTCAACTATATTGCAACGCAGCTTGTTGCATTTTATACGATCGTTTGGGAAGTGCCGAAGGGATCCGGTAAGATCGGTATCATCAATCAGAATTCCAATATCGGCTGGCTTCCTGATCTGTTTGGTTCCAAATACATGCTGACAATTGTTATTGCCCTTCTGATCACGATTGGGATGACAATCTACCTTCGCTATACGAAGCACGGTTATGAGCTGATCGTAGTCGGCGAGAGTGAGAATACAGCACATTATGTCGGCATCAAAGTCGAGAAGGTCGTGATCCGTACCATGATGATGTCCGGTGCGATCTGTGCGTTGGCAGGCCTTCTTCTTGTCGGCAGTATCAACCATACGGTTACGACAACGATTGCGGGCGGACAGGGCTTTACCGCTGTTATGGTTTCCTGGCTTGCCAAGTTTGATCCGCTTGCGATGATCGGAACAAGCCTTCTGATCGTGTTCCTTGAGAGAGGCGCAGGCGAGATCTCGACAACGTTCCATTTGAATCACTCATTTTCCGATATCCTGACAGGTATCATCCTGTTCTTCATCATCGGATGCGAGTTCTTCATTCAATACAGAATTGCATTTCATAAGAAAGAGATAAGGAGGGGATAACATGCTTGAGATTATTTTGGCACTGTTTCCGAGAGCGGTTGTACAGGGTATCCCCCTTCTTTTCGGAAGCACGGGTGAGACGCTGACGGAAAAAGCCGGCAACTTAAACCTCGGTATTCCCGGTGTTATGTATGTAGGCGCGATCAGCGGCGTCATCGGTTCGTTTTTCTATGAGCAGTCGGTTGGCGCAGGCGAATTGAACGGCTTTTTGGCAATCGCCATCCCGGTATTCTGTTCGCTTTTAGGGTCGTTTCTGATGGGTTTGCTGTACAGTTTTCTCACGGTTACGCTTCGCGCAAATCAGAACGTAACGGGTCTTGCAATGACCACATTCGGTATCGGGTTCGGTAACTTCTTCGGCGGATCTCTGATTTTGATTGCCGGAGCGGATGTTCCTTCGATCGCACTTTCCAGAACGAGCGCTTTCTTTAGTAAGTCGCTTCCGTTTGCGGACAGCTGCGGTATATTCGGAAAGCTGTTTTTATCTTATGGATTTCTTGCTTATCTGGCGATTTTTGTCGGATTTGCGACTTCAAGGATCCTGCGTCATACGAGAGTCGGTCTTCATATCCGCTCTGTCGGAGAGGGACCGGGCACGGCAGATGCGGCAGGCATCAATGTTATGCGTTACAAATACTTCTGCACCTGCATCGGTTGTATGATCGCCGGCCTTGGCGGTTTGTACTATGTCATGGACTATGCGTGCGGCGTCTGGTCCAATGATGCATTCGGCGACAGAGGATGGCTTGCAATCGCACTTGTCATCTTCACGATTTGGAGACCGAGTGTTGGCGTGTTTGCGTCGATTCTGTTTGGCGGTCTGTACATTCTCTATCTGTACATCCCGTCCGGTATGGATCATATGGAGTACAAAGAGCTTTATAAGATGATCCCGTATGTCGTTACGCTGATCGTTCTGGTGATCACCAGTATGCGCAACAAGCGTGAGAATCAGCCGCCGGCATCGCTCGGATTGTCGTATTTCCGCGAAGATCGTTAGTGCTTGACAACGCTTTTGAAACTGTTTAAGATAGAGTGAGATTTTGATAAAGGCTGTGAAGGTGCACAGTAGCGCCGTATTTCCACCAAGAGAGAGGGAGCCGTCGGCTGGAAGCTTCCTTGTGTTCGGATACGGAGTGAATTTCCCACCGAAGCCGCTGCCTTGAACCGACAGTAGGGGCAGACGCTTGCGCCCGTTAAGCGCATTGAGTGCCTGTTTGTTAACAGGAAACTGGGTGGTACCGCGGTAATGATCGTCCCATACGCTGGCAGTAGCGTATGGGACTTTTTTATTGGACTAGAGAATCACGCAACTGCTCTGTGAGGATATGTAAGGAGAGAAGAATGAAAGAAAAGTTGGAACAGATCAAACAGGAAGCGATCCGCAAGATCAAGGAAGCGGATGTTCCCGAAAAACTGAACGACGTGCGCGTTGAGTACCTTGGAAAAAAGGGCGCCCTGACCGCCGTTTTAAAGAGCATGAAGGATGTGGCACCGGAAGACCGTCCGAAGGTCGGCCAGATGGTCAACGACGTTAAGAGCGAAGTGGAAGGCATTCTGGAAGATGCGCTGAAAACAATGGAACGCAAGGTGCGTGAACTGCAGATGAAAGCGGAAGTCATTGACGTAACGCTTCCTGCGAAGAAGAACAATGTCGGTCACAGACATCCGAACCAGATCGCACTCGAAGAGGTGGAGCGCATCTTTGTCGGCATGGGCTATGAAGTCGTGGAAGGTCCCGAGATCGAAAAGGATTACTACAACTTTGAAGCGCTTAATATCCCCGCTGATCATCCCGCAAAGGATGAGCAGGACACATTCTACATCAGCGGTGATATCCTGCTTCGTACGCAGACATCTCCGGTACAGGCGCGTGTCATGGAGAAGGGCAAGCTTCCCATCCGTATGATCTCTCCGGGACGCGTATTCCGTTCGGATGAGGTGGATGCGACGCATTCCCCGTCTTTCCATCAGATCGAAGGTCTTGTTGTAGATAAGCATATTACTTTTGCCGATCTGAAGGGTACACTTGCTGAGTTTGCGAAGGAACTCTTCGGAGAGGATACAAAGGTGAAGTTCAGACCGCACCATTTCCCGTTCACGGAGCCTTCGGCAGAGGTGGATGTCAGCTGCTTCAAGTGCAAAGGCGCGGGCTGTCGTTTCTGTAAGGGCAGCGGCTGGATCGAGATCCTCGGCTGTGGTATGGTTCATCCGCATGTATTCGAGATGTGCGGCATCGATCCGAAGGAATATACCGGTTTTGCGTTCGGTGTCGGCCTTGAGCGTATCGCACTTTTGAAATATGAGATTGACGACATGAGATTGCTGTATGAGAACGATACCCGTTTCTTAAAGCAGTTCTAGGAATAGTTGAGGAGAAAAGGAGATAGCGATGAATACAGCATTATCATGGATTAAAGAATATGTTCCGGATCTTGTCTGCACCGATCAGGAATACTGCGATGCAATGACGCTTACCGGAACCAAGGTAGAAGGCTATGAGAGAGCCGATAAGAACCTTCGCAAGATCGTGATCGGACAGATCAAGTCGATCGAAAAGCACCCCGATGCGGACAAGCTGATCGTATGTCAGGTGGACATCGGATCTGAGCGAATCCAGATCGTGACGGGTGCACCCAATGTAAAAGTCGGCGATAAGGTGCCGGTTGTTCTGGACGGTGGTAAAGTGGCCGGCAGTGCACATGATCCAGGTCCGCTTCCCGAAGACGGTATTGAGATCAAAGCAGGAAAGCTTCGCGGTGTTGATTCCTATGGTATGATGTGCTCGATCGGCGAGCTCGGCTCTTCCAAGGATTTCTATCCGGAAGCGGCAGAAGACGGTATTTATATTTTTGAAGAGGACGCAGAGGTCGGCGCTGATGCGATCGAAGCACTCGGTCTTCACGACACTGTTTTTGAATATGAGATCACTTCCAACCGTGTGGATTGCTTCGGTGTCCTCGGAATTGCAAGAGAAGCAGCGCTGACATTTAAGAAGCCCTTTGTTCCGCCCGTTGTAACGGTTAAAGGCAACAACGAAGATGCGCACGATTATATCAAAGTAGAGGTGAAGGATGCGGATCTTTGCACAAGATACTGCGCGCGCGTTGTCAAGAACGTAAAGATCGGACCCAGCCCGAAGTGGATGCAGAGACGCCTTGCGGCGAGCGGCATTCGTCCGATCAACAACCTGGTTGATATTACGAACTATGTCATGGAAGAGTACGGTCAGCCGATGCACGCATTTAATCTGGACACCGTTGCAGGTCATCAGATCATTGTACGCCGTGCAAAGGATGGCGATGTATTCACGACATTGGATGGTCAGGAGAGAAAACTTGATAACGATGTCCTGATAATCTGTGATGCGGAAAAAGAGATCGGCATTGCGGGCATCATGGGCGGCGAGAATTCCATGATCACGGACGATGTCAAAACGGTTCTGTTTGAGGCTGCAACCTTCTACGGTCCCAACATCAGAAAGAGTGCAAAGAGGATCGGTCTTCGTACGGATGCATCCGGTAAATTCGAAAAAGGCCTTGACCCGCGTAACGCAGAAGATGCGATCAACCGCGCATGCCAGCTGATCGAGATCCTAGGCTGCGGCGAGGTTGTCGGCGGTATGGTAGAAGCAGGTGCTCCCCTAAAGCCTCTTCGCACGATCCCGTTTGAGCCGGAGCGTTACAATGCGCTTCTTGGTACAGACGTCAGCGCAGAAGATATGCTTTCCATCTTTGAGAAGCTCGAAGTTTCCTATGACAAAGCAAGCAATATGCTGACGATCCCGTCCTTCAGACAGGACCTTGTCGGCTATGCGGATATGGCGGAAGAGGTGGCGAGATTCTTCGGATATGATAAGATCCCCACAACGCTTCCTTCCGGCGAAGCTACGACCGGTAAGCTTCCGTTTGAAAACAGGATTCAGGACAAGGCGAGAGATATCGCGGAATTCTGCGGTTTTTCACAGGGCATGAGTTACTCGTTTGAGAGCCCCCGCGTATTTGATAAGCTGTTACTTGATGCGGACGATCCGCAGAGACAGGCGATCACGATCTCCAATCCGCTTGGTGAGGACTTCTCGATCATGCGTACGATCTCGCTGCACGGTATGCTGACCAGCCTGTCCACGAACTATAACAGAAAGAACAAAGATTGCAGACTTTATGAACTCGGCAATATCTATCTGCCGAAGGAACTGCCGCTTAAGGATCTTCCGGATGAAAGAATGCAGTTTACGCTAGGTATGTACGGTGAGGGCGACTTCTTTACCATGAAGGGTGTTGTGGAGGAATTCTTCACCTGCATCGGCATGACGAAGAAGGTAACATACGATCCGAACGCAGGCAAGAATTTCCTGCATCCCGGACGCCAGGCGCTGATCGGTTATGAAGGAAAGACGGTCGGATATCTTGGCGAGGTACATCCGGAAGTGCTTGATAACTACAACATTGGTACGAAGGCTTACGTTGCGGTTCTGGATATGCCGGAGATCTATCCGTTTGCGACATTTGACCGTAAGTATA
Organism: Lachnospiraceae bacterium; assembly: GCA_024684675.1. Lineage (GTDB taxonomy): Bacteria > Bacillota > Clostridia > Lachnospirales > Lachnospiraceae > VSOB01. The sequence goes on along the minus strand of JAIKWO010000021.1, from coordinate 6,865 downwards.
CGGGCATCGCAAAATACCCTGCTGTAACGCGTGACATCAGTATGGTCGTACCGAAGGATATTCTGGTCGGCCAGATAGAAGCGATCATTGCACAGCGCGGCGGTAAGATCCTCGAGAGCTACAGCCTCTTCGATATCTATGAAGGCAGTCAGATCAAGGAAGGCTTCAAATCCGTAGCATACTCCATTGTATTCCGTGCAAAGGATCGTACATTGGAAGAAAACGACGTAACAGCTGCCATGAAGAAGATCCTAAACGGTCTTGAAGGACTTGGCATTGAACTGAGAGCGTAGTAGAATAATAGTGTTTCTTGCAAGAAGTGGCAGAGATGTCACTTCTTGTTAGTTGTGTACCATAATCGAGTGAGAGAGAACTTGCCCGGTTTAGGAAGAAAAGGATCGGAATATGGATAAGAAAAATGTTTGGGATACCTATTCGGCACATCAGTTAAAAGAACTGGAGGTGCATGCACAGGAATATATGGCGTTTCTTGACTGCGGTAAGACCGAGCGGGAGTGCGTGGAGCAGATCGTGAACCAGGCGGAAGTTGCAGGCTATGTGCCGCTTAAATCCGTGATCGAGAAGAAAAAGAAGATCAAACCGGGCGACAAGATCTATTCTGTTCTGATGAACAAGACGATCGTGCTGTTCCACATCGGCAAGAACCCGCTTGAAAGCGGTATGAACATCCTTGGCGCGCATATCGATTCTCCGCGCATGGATGTGAAGCAGGATCCGCTTTACGAGGATAACGGGATCGCGTATCTTGATACGCATTACTACGGTGGCGTGAAGAAATACCAGTGGGTGACGATCCCGCTTGCATTGCACGGCGTTGCGGTTAAGAAAGACGGCACAACGATCGAATTCAACTTAGGCGAGGAAGATGATGATCCGGTATTCTTCGTATCTGACCTTTTGATCCACCTTGCACAGGAGCAGATGGAAAAGAAGGCGAATAAGGTGATCGAAGGCGAAGCGCTTGATATCATTGTCGGAAACAGACCGCTTAAAGTTGCTAAATCAAAAGATCCCGATAAGAATTTGAAAGATCCCGTAAAGATGGCGATCTTAAAGCTTTTGAAAGATGACTACGACATGGACGAAGAGGATTTCCTCTCTGCTGAGCTCGAAGTTGTTCCTGCAGGGCGTGCGAGAGAAGCGGGCTTTGACCGCAGCATGATCCTCGCGTATGGGCAGGATGACCGTGTCTGCGCATTTTCGTCCTTAAAAGCGATGCTGGAACTTTCCGGCACTCCGAAGCGTACGGCATGCTGCATTCTCGTTGACAAGGAAGAGATCGGCAGTGTCGGCGCGACAGGCATGCGTTCCCGTTTCTTTGAAAACTGCGTCGGCGAGATTCTGGCGCTTGGCGAAGGCAATTATAACGACCTTATGCTGAAGAGATGTCTTGCAAACTCCTGCATGCTTTCTTCCGATGTGAGTGCTGCATTTGATCCGTCCTATGCATCCTCCTTTGAAAAAAAGAACGCCGCATTTCTCGGAAACGGCATTGTGTTTAATAAATTCACCGGTTCCCGCGGCAAGAGCGGATCGAACGATGCGAACGCGGAATACATGGCATACCTTAGGGACATTTTTGCAAAAGAAAAAGTCACCTTTCAGACAGCGGAGCTTGGCAAAGTCGATCTTGGCGGCGGCGGGACGATCGCATATATCTTGGCGCTTTACGGCATGAACGTGATCGATAGCGGCGTCGCGGTTCTCAATATGCATGCGCCGTGGGAAGCAACGAGCAAAGCGGATGTCTATGAGGCAAAACGCGGCTATGCGGCATTTTTGAAATACGAAGGTTTATAAAATGGATGGTTTAAAGACTGCGGATTATTTCTTTGACCTTCCGAAGGAACTGATCGCGCAGGATCCGTTGGAAGATCGAAGTAGTTCGCGTTTACTGACTTTGGACAAAAACACGGGCGCCACCTCTCATCATCACTTTCGAGAAATAATAGACTTTCTGAAAGCAGGCGACTGTCTTGTCCTTAACAATACAAAAGTAATCCCTGCAAGACTTTACGGCGTCAAGGAGGAGACCGGCGCCGTGATCGAAGTGCTTCTTTTAAAGCGCGGTGAGAACGATGTGTGGGAGACGCTTGTTAAGCCGGGCAAGAAAGCAAAGCCCGGAACGAAGCTTAGCTTTGGTGACGGAAAGCTGAAGGCGGAAGTGATCGATACGCTCGATGATGGAAAACGTATGATTAAGTTTCACTATGACGGTATCTGGGAAGAGATCTTAGACAGTCTTGGCGAGATGCCTCTGCCGCCTTATATCACACATAAGCTGCAGGATCGCAGTCGCTATCAGACGGTTTATGCGAAATATGACGGGAGCGCAGCTGCGCCGACGGCAGGTCTGCATTTTACAACGGATCTATTGAAACAGATCGAGGAGAAGGGCGTGAAGATTGCCTATGTGACTTTGCATGTCGGGCTTGGTACATTTCGCCCTGTTAAAGTGGAAGATGTCACACAGCATCATATGCATTCCGAATACTATCAGGTCACCAAGGAAGCCGCCGATCTGATCAATTACACAAAGCAGGCCGGTGGGCGCGTGATCTGCGTCGGCACGACGAGCTGCAGGACGATCGAAAGTGCATCGGATGAAAACGGAGTCGTACAGGCAAAATGCGACAATACGGAGATCTTTATCTATCCCGGTTATCGATTTAAAGTACTTGATGCGCTGATTACCAATTTCCACCTTCCGGAGTCAACGCTCCTGATGCTCGTATCCGCATTGGCAGGCAGAGAGCATGTGCTTGCGGCTTATGAAGAAGCGATCAAAGAGCGTTATCGATTCTTCAGTTTCGGTGATGCAATGTTCATCTCGTGATCTATCTTGCGACGCTTTACAAACGGGTCAAATTCTTTTATCATAAAAATAGAATGAATATGGGGGAGGCTGCTATGGAAGAAAGAAGAAAGAATGCCAGAACCAAGCTGGAATCCAAAATTGTGATCAAGCGCGTGGATCAGGAGGATCAGGAGATGAATATCGAAGTGATCGATGTCTCCAAGTCCGGCATCGGCTTTTCCTGCAGTGAGCCGCTTTTGATCGGTTCGGTATACAAAACTGTTTTAACGCTTTGGACCAAAGAAGTGCTCCATGTATTTGTTGAGATTGTTCGTATCGAAAAGAAAGATGACTGCTATGTGTATGGCGGGATTTTCATCGGTATGTCGGAGATCGAAGCAAAGCGTATAGAAGTGTATCAGATGTTTGCACAGGAGAATCAATAAGAATAATGAGCAGGGACTGCCGATCGGCAGTCCCTTTTTTATTTCATGAGAGATGTAAGATCCGTATAGAAGCCGGGATAGGAGATGCGAACGCAGTCTCTGTCATCCAAGTCGATCGCTTCGCCAAGCGCAGTCTGTGCGATCGCAAAGCTCATGGCGATACGATGATCCAGATAGGTTTTCACCTTGGCAGTATGAAGCTTTTGTCCGCCTTTGATCACAAGGCCGTCCGGTAGTTCCGTAACATCCGCACCCATTGCGGTAAGGCCTTCCGCGATCGCATTGATGCGGTCGGATTCCTTAACGCGAAGCTCCGCTGCATCCCTGATCGTAGTGGTGCCGTCTGCAAAAGCAGCCATCACGGCAATCATCGGGAGCTCATCAATCAGAGTCGGAATGAGATCGCCACCAATCTCAGTGCCGGTAAGAACGGAAGGCTTTACGATCAGATCCGCTACGGGTTCACCGCTTACAGTGCGCTCGTTCGTCATTTCGATGTCGGCGCCCATCGCCTTTGCAACACGCAGGAAACCGTCGCGTGTCGGGTTGATGCCGACGTTCTGCAGGGTTACTTCCGATCCCGGGATCAGACTTGCAGCTGCGAGAAAATATGCGGCGGAAGAGATGTCGCCCGGAACCGTCACATCAAGCGGATGCAGGTGATCGCATGTGCTGACGCAGACGCTTTTCGCATTTTCATCCGTAAGGATCGGTGCGCCGCACGCATTGAGCATGCGTTCTGTATGATCCCGTGAGATCGCAGGTTCTGTCACGATCGTCTGCCCTTTGGCGTAGAGACCTGCTAGCAGAATGCAGGATTTAACCTGCGCGGAAGCAACGGGAGAGTGATAGGTGATCCCGGTAAGCGGCTTTCCTTCGATCGAAAGCGGTGCGCATCCGTTTTCTTTGATGCTGATAATGTGGGCGCCCATTTGCGAGAGCGGCTCCATGATACGCTTCATGGGACGCTTCTGGATCGAAGCATCGCCTGTCAGCATCGTGTGAAAAGGCTGTGCAGCCAAAATGCCGGATATAAGGCGTGTGGTTGTGCCACTGTTCTGCGTATTCAGGGTTGCGCTTGGCGCTTTCAGACCGTGGAGTCCGAGCCCTTTTACGATGATCTCCGTATTGGATGAGCCTTCGATCGAAACGCCCATCTTTCGGAAGCAATCGGCGGTCGCCATGCAGTCGGCGCTGTCAAGAAGTCCGATGATGCGGCTTTTGCCGGTTGCAAGTGCGGAAAACATGATCGCACGGTGCGAGATGGATTTATCGCCCGGAACTTTTAGCGTCCCTTTCAGCGGTCTTGGTGTCATATATCTGGTAGTTCCTTTCAGAATGAATCTCGGTATGTCTTTGCTTTTTCGAAAAAAGCGTGAAGCGCCGGGCCGTTTTTGTCTTTTAAGAGTGTCTGCACTTCCTGTAGGATCATGATGTATCGATCGAGCATATCCTCGATGTTCGGGAGATTATCCATGCAGATCTGTTCCCACATATCGGGAGAAGAGGAAGCAACACGGGTGATATCTTTGAATCCGCCTGCTGCGAGAAGCTTCATGAGCCCGTCCTTTTCATCCGCATCCTTGACGAGATTGACAAGCGAGTAAGCTGCTAGGTGCGGCAGATGACTGATCGCGGATACAAGCACATCATGGTGATCGGGTGAGATGACCATGGGATGCGCACCGATCGCGGATAACAGTCCTTCCATAAAAGAAATCTTCTCATCAGGCACATCACTTGCGGGTGTCAGGAGATAATATGCATCTTGAAAGAGCGAATCGGATGCACTTTTGTAACCGAATCGTTCTTTTCCCGCCATCGGATGCCCGCCGATGAAGCATTTCGAAAAACCAACTGTTTGGGCAATTGAAACAATTTTACCCTTTACAGAGCCAACGTCTGTAATAATTCCGTCATAATTGCAGGAAAATAGAAGATTTTGCAAGTTTTTTTCATTTTCCAGCACCGGTGCACAGAGAAAAACGATATCATATGCAGGAATTCCTGCATTTATGTTACCCACAATTGCATCACAAATTCCATCTTTTTGCGCTTGCAAAAGTGATTCCTGATCCGGATCGAACACGGAAAGCCTTATTTTTGGCGCAATTCTCTTGAGTGATTTAGCGATGGAACCGCCGATCAGACCAAATCCGATGAAAAGACAGTTCAAATTATCGTAAACTTCATGCATGGATCATGACCTCAGAATTTTTTGTTTTCAAGATCTGCAAGAGGACGGAGTGACCGGCACAGCTCATCAAACTTTTCAAAGGTGAGAGACTGCGGCCCGTCCGACATTGCTCTTGCGGGATCGTGATGCACCTCGATCTCCAAACCGTCACAGCCGCAGGCGACGGCAGCCTTGGAGACGGGGGTTACATATTTGTAATGACCTGTCGAGTGCGAGGGATCGACAATGATCGGCAGGTGCGTTTTTTCTTTTAATACGGGAACTGCGCTGATATCAAGCGTGTTGCGCGTGGCAGTCTCGTAGGTGCGGATGCCGCGCTCACATAGTACAACGTTCGGATTGCCTTCCGAGATAATGTATTCTGCGGCGTTGAGCCATTCGTCGATCGTAGCGGAGAGACCTCTCTTTAAAAGGACAGGCGTCTTCACACGGCCGACTTCTTTTAAAAGACAGAAGTTCTGCATGTTTCTGGCGCCGATCTGGAGCATGTCAACGTACTTGACGGCAGCTTCGAGAGAGGCAAGATCAACAACTTCCGATACGGTTGCAAGGCCGGTTTCCTTTCCGGCTGCCTGCATATACTTAAGACCTTCTTCTTCCAGACCCTGGAACGAGTAGGGCGATGTGCGAGGCTTGTATGCACCGCCGCGGAGCATGGTCGCACCACAGGCCTTGACATGGCGGGCGATGTTGACAAGCATCTCTTCATTCTCAACGGCGCAGGGACCTGCGATGACCGTTAATGTGTGTGGACCGATCTCGGTATTGCCGACTTTGACCGTGGTTGCGTCCGGATGAAATTTCCGATTGACCAGCTTATAGGATTCCGTAACGGGAACGATGCGGTCTACGTCTTTTAAGGAATTGATACCGCATTCCGTCAGTCTTGTTTTGTCACCGACAACGCCGATGATCGTGGTGGTGGTACCTTCCGAAAGATGCGTTTTCAGACCGTTTTCTTCGATGTATTTAACGACCGCCTGGACATTTTCGCGGGCGGCACCGGGTTTCATGATAATGATCATTTCAGTGGATCTCCTTACATATCTTTATTTCATCTCTACATCTTAACACGTATCATAAGACTAAAAAACCATAACACTTTAAAGCGTGAAAGTCAATAGAAAGTGCGCGGCTTCAAAAAGACAGACATATTATACGAAAAAATAGATGCATTCACGACAAAATGTCCAAAATGACGGAAATGCCTTGCCATTATAGGGGGTATTTAGTAAAATGTTCTCATGGGATTCAAGGTCGGCGCTAAATTTCCAATTAGGTCATGACATAATACCCAAATACATCCAAAATTGGAGGGAGTTTTTATGAATGTTTACACAACTGACAAAATTCGAAATGTCGTGTTACTTGGACATGGCGGAGCGGGAAAGACCAGTCTGGCTG
>JAIKWO010000121.1 GCA_024684675.1 Lachnospiraceae bacterium | reverse complement strand
TCTTTAAGCATTCGATAAAATCTTCGCGAAATTCCGTCGTTCCGTTCTTACGAAGATGTGCAAATCGCACTGCGGCATGGTCCTGCGGCGTCTGAAGCGTAAACTTTGACGTATCGAACCATTCTCCGTGTGCACAGAGGGTTCGATAATCTTCTAACGGCATCACCACATCCACATCATCATCCCATGGAAGATACCCTTCGTTTCTGGAGATTCCGAGAAGTGTCCCGAAAAAAGCATACCATTTCAGATCGTGCGTTTTGCAGACATCCGAAAAAGCCTTCAAAAGCTCCATCTGTACTTTTCGTAAGTTTGTGATATTATCGATCAAATCCGTATCCTCCTATACCGGAAATGCCTTATGATCCTTCACGATCCGGTCTCTTCCGGCACCGAAACGTGTCAGGTATATCTCTCCTTTGCCCGCATCAACCTGCATGATATCAAAACACTCCTGCGTCCGGTCTCCCAGCATGCGGAAAGGCATCTCTGCCCCCTTCGGCTTATGATCCGGGAAGCACTCGCACTTTGCGCAGTTCAACGAGATGATCGGGAACTGTCCGTTATGCAGATCGTTAAAGAGCTGGTCACAGTGATTGTGCCCGTTCATAAACGCCAGAATCCTTTCAGCGTGACGGTCAAGTACGGCGATCAGCTTCTCTCTGTTTCGAATATCTTTCGCCCAAGCCTGGAGCCGCACAAGAGGTGTCAGGTGCGAAAGCACGATCGTCTTATAACCAGCCGGAAGATCGCGAAGCGTCTCATCCAGCCATTCAATTGTCTCTTCCGTAAAGCCATAGCGGCGTTCATCCTTCGGATCGAACGAATCGATCACGATAAGCCTTAACCTATGACGCTCGTCGTCCACAACATATCGCGGCGTCTTCGGATATCGAATCTCCGGATTACCGCGAAAGTAATTATAATCATGATTCCCGGGAACGACATAAACCGGAACCCCGAGGCTTTCCATATCCGCCATCACGTGGCTTTCGATCTCTTCCGTCTTGGCAAGCGGCAAAAGCCCGTCTGTCAGGTCTCCAAGGTGAAGGATCCCGTCAAGCCGAACCCGCTTTGCGATCGCGTGCATGGAAGAGGCCGTATCCTCCCATGTTCCGTTGTAGGCAAAATGCGAATCCGCGAGCACCAGATAGCACGGAAGGTCGCGGCCACCACACGCCTTCTCTACTCTGTCTGCCACTGCACCGGCTTCCGTTTCGATCCAACCGGCACTGCCTGCAGCGATTCCGGCAGACGTTCTCCACTCTTCCCATACGGAATCCGGCGCATAGTCGTATGTATAGATCCAACGATGATTGGCATCGGTCAGAAGCCTGGCATCACCCGGATGCACTCTGTTCTTTTCTATCTCCAGCTTCTCTCTGATCGCTGTCGAGCTCGTCTCTTTCGTATAGGATACGAACACGATGTCCGATCCGCGCTCTCTTAAGCGATCGCGCTCCGAAAGCCAGCCCGGATTATTCGCATGGTCATCGCCCGAAAACATACAGTCGAATCCGAAGCGGTTGTAGGCATCCATGATCCCCGCCTGCCCCACAGGCAATTCTTCCACACGATCCACATACCTGCACGCCTCCACGATCTGCATGCGCTCGTTACAGGGAATGATCGGCGGCCTTTTTTTCAGTTCAATGATCCGCTCATCTGACATCACGCCCGCGATCAGATAATCGCAGCGTTCCTTCGCACGGCGCAAAAGATTCAGATGCCCAATATGAAACATATCGAACGCACCTGCCACATAGCCGATATGATATTTTTTCTGCTGCTCCTGCGGTGCCATCTCTATAGTCGTCGCCTTTATCCTTTATTCTTTGCTCGCATCTTCAAGCGCCTGTGCGATCACCTTGTCCATATCCATATACTTGTATGTACCCATACGACCCCCGAAGAGGACATCCGGTTCACTCTCAGCACGCTTCACATACTTCTGATAGAGCTCAGTGTTCTTCGCATCGTTCACCGGATAGTACGGCTCGTCGCCCGGCTTCCATTCGCTTGAGTATTCACGCGTGATGACTGTTTTGTTCGGATCGCCTTTGCCGAATTCGAAATGTTTGTGCTCCAGCACTCTTGTATACGGCGTCTCGGCATCCGTGTAGTTCATGTTCGCAATACCCTGATAGTTCCCCGTATCAAGCGTCTCTGTCTCAAAGCGAAGGCTCCTGTATTCCAGTGTCCCGTATTCATAATCAAAATACGCATCGATCGGGCCGGTAAAGATGACCTTCTTTGCCATCTTCCGGTATTGCTCACGATCGGCAAGGTAGTCCGCATTAAGCTGCACTTCAATTCCATCCAGAATGTTCCGGGCAAACGCTGTATAGCCACCGATCGGAATGCCCTGGTGCGGGTGATTGAAGTAGTTATTGTCGAAAATAAAACGAACCGGAAGGCGCTTGATAATAAACGCCGGAAGCTCCGTACAGGGTCTTCCCCACTGTTTTTCCGTGTAGCCCTTGATCAGCTTCTCGTAAATGTCCGTTCCGACAAGCGAGATCGCCTGTTCTTCCAGATTGCGCGGTTCTTTAATTCCCGCCGCAGCGATCTGCTCTTCGATCTTCTTTTTCGCCTCATCCGGCGTAACGATCCCCCACATCTGCGCAAACGTATTCATATTAAACGGCAGATTGTAGAGTTCTCCTTTGTAATTCGCCACCGGACAGTGCACGTAGTGATTAAACTTTGTAAAGCGATTCACGTATTCCCAGACATTCTCCAGATCCGTATGGAAAATGTGCGGACCGTACATATGCACCTGAATCCCGTACATCTCTTTTGAAAAAACGTTGCCGGCAATATGGTCTCTTCTGTCGATCACCAGGCACTTGCGCCCTTTTTCCTTCATCTGCTGTGCAAAAACAGCGCCGTACAGTCCGGCACCGACGATCAGATAATCGTACATATTTCTGTCTCCTTCTCGAATATCGCTATTTTTAATCCGTCGGACGATCGATACGCCTTCTGTTTTGTCCTACGGTTTCCAAATTTCTACACATATTATTTCGGTATGTTCCGAGCTGATCTTCACTCCAAAGTTCATGCAGAAATGCATGCTCCTTTTCTCTGTAGAGCCATCTTCCCTCTGCAAGGCCGTATCGCTCGTACAATTCCTGTTCAATAAACCTGAGTTCATCGTGTTTGGAGAAAAAGGTGAGCATCACGCGGGCCTTCACCACGTTGATCGGATAGTTCTCCGGTGCAAATTCCTGATCGATGAAAACGAACTCACCATCCACATACAGGCAGTTAAGCGGCACCATATCGATAAATGCCTTCTTCGCGATCGGTCCGTATGCATCGTCTGTCGAAACGATATCCGCCGACCGGTCGATCTCCTCCATGAACCTGTCCACTTCGCGAAGAAAAGCGTCCTTATCGCGCACCAAAAGCTCCTGCCAATGCGTTTGCACGGTCGGATAGTCCAGATACGGCATGGATGCCTCAGAACCGCTTACGGTAATGTCCACGGCGCGAACGCCTCTTGCATTTAATTCCGCATGATTTTTCTGCAGATCCGAAAGCCTTTTAAAGCCTTCTTCATAGAGCGCCTTCTTCACGATCGCTCCGTCATTTTGAAGAATCGTGATCATGGCATTTTCTTTGCTTCGTTCAAATGAACTCGTGATATAAAGCGAATCGGAAAGCGAAGCCGCATCCGATGCGCATTCAACCAGGTATGCATTCGCCATCTTGTGGAGCAGACCGTTCTCCGCAAGCGTCGTATACAGCCGCTCCTCTTCAAGAAATACCGTCCGCGGATCATGATAGATCGGGATCACGCGGTTCGCCAGATCCTCGTTGGGAAGGTACCCTTCCGCCATCAGATGCAGCGGGTATTCAAGCCCCGCATAGACGGAGTAGAACTGAAATGCATCGAACCCGGCATCTGAAAGAAACCGTTCCATCTCTTTT
>JAIKWO010000015.1 GCA_024684675.1 Lachnospiraceae bacterium | reverse complement strand
TTCAATTTATAATGATGCAGATTCTACTTCCTTCAATGTCGGAATGGAATCTGTTGCGCCCATACGGGACACTGTGATCGCAGAAGCTTTTGCGCAGAGTGTCAGCGCTTCCTTGATCGGGATATTTCTGCAAAGCGATGCCAGAAAATACCCTGTGAATGTATCACCTGCTGCCGTTGTATCAACAGCTTTTACTTTAAATATCCCTTGTTTATGTGTCTCGTTTTTATCTCGATAGATCACACCATCTGATCCAAGCGTAAGTACAATTCTTGCTTCCGGGTACTTTGCTGTCATAACATCAAGTATTTTTTCCGGCTGTGTCTCGCCGGAGATCTGTCCACCCTCAATCTCATTTAAAAGAAAGATGGAGATTTTCTTCAGATCACATGCTTTGAGCGCATCGTCAAACGGAGACGGATTCAATGCGATCTGAAGACCTCTTTCATATGCTTTATCAATGATATAGTCCAATTCATTAATCTCATTTTGCAGAAGCAGAATATCGCCCTTTTCAAAATGAGACAATACCGCATCAATGTTATCCCTCGTCTGCTTACGGTTTGCCCCACCATACAGAAGAATGCAGTTCTGTGCATTCTTATCAAGCTGGATGATCGCATGTCCGCTTTTTCCGGGAATCGTCTTCACATAGTCAGCTCGCACACCACTCTTCTTGCAAAGATCAATAAACGATGCGCCCTCTTCTCCAATCTGTCCGGCCAAAAAGACCTCAGCACCGGCACGGGCAAGGGAAATAGCCTGGTTCAAACCTTTTCCCCCGAAAAAAGTTTCAAGAGAAGAAGAATCCAGCGTCTCTCCCGGGGTAACAGCATGATCCACATGATACACGTAATCATAATTAAGTGACCCAAAATCCAATACCTTCATTGCAATACTCCCTTCTTATCTTATGGTTTATATGTACAAAAGATAGAACATTGTAATGATAAATCCGATGCAGAAAAGCATCAGGCCAAAGCTCATGCTACGAACAAGCATAGCACGAAATTCATCGGCAAGCTCATATGACGCAGCGAATCTGTCTTCATAATGCGTTCCCCGGATCGGCATCTCTTCACTATCACTGAACGCTGCAATAATCTTTGCCTTTTCATAAGAAAGCATATCCAGGAAGGATCCGACAAGATGTGTGAAGTATGTTCCCTGCGTCAGCTCACTAGGAATCGGACTGTCTCTGTAAACAGTCTTCCTTAGGAAAACAACTAACTTATCCACAAGGCAATCGCCAATGCGAGCGATCAATCCACCGAGAAACGGTAAAATTGTCAACAAAATCGGTCTGTAAATACGATCCTCCAGATCATATCGAGCATCATATCGATCAACGTACTCAACATGGCCGTTCTGATCTGCTTTCATCATCCATTTCCGCACGATCACAAGATAAATGATCGTACCAATCGAAAGTGAAATCAATGCCCCTTTCAGATTTCCGATTGAAAAATAAGATACCGACTCGACTTCACTGAACGCCTCCATAAATCCCTGCCCATAATCCGCTATGCGATCCATTGTTGCAGAAGGAACCACACCCAAAACCAAAATCGCAAGTGCACTTAAAGAAAGCGCAACTGTGCTGGTAGGTTTCATATACGATGCTTTCAGTCCGTCATAACGAGCCTGGAGTGAAGCATCCGTATTTTTTTCAATAAAAATACAGATGTAAAGTTTCGTCATATATGCAACAGTCAATCCCCCGCTTATCAGGAAGATCCATTCGATCGCTGTAATAATCTCCGGAGAAAAGATCACCGCCTCCACTGCACCTTCGGAAAGCAAATGACTGTATTTCACGATACTCTCATGAAGCAGAGTCTTGCTGACATAGCCGCCAAATAACGGCACACCGGCTATGCTCAATGCACCTGATAAAAAAATGATATGAAACAGCGGTTTGTTTCGACCGAAGCCGCGTACTTCATTCATTGTTAACCGGTGAATATTCATGTAGACAGCACCTGCTGCCATGAAAAGAACGAGCTTGATCAATGAGTGATTGACCATATGAAGCAATGCACCTCGCGCGGCTAGTGCACTCTCCTCCCCTAAAAGACAGATCATACCTGCTCCGACCAGAATAAATCCAATTTGAGAAAGCGATGAACATGCCAATGTTCGCTTGATATTGATCGAAAAAAGTGCAAGGAACGCTCCCCAAAACATCGTAATCACACCAATCAGCAGAATCGATGCGCCCCAGAGCGCATCATCCCAAAACATCTGACTACATGTGATCAGTATCCCATATACGCCGGCTTTAGTCAGAATACCTGACAAAAGTGCGCTTGCCGGAGCAGGCGCAACAGGATGTGCCTTTGGTAACCAAATATGAAGAGGAAACGCACCGGCTTTTGCACCAAACCCAAATGCGAGACAACCGCCTGCAACATACATCAGTGTCCGTTCCCTGCACGAAGCAACTGCTTCACGTAACTCCTCAATGCGAAGTGTGCCAAGGCAATGATACAGAAGAAAGATTCCCATCAGCATGACAAGTCCGCCCAAAACAGCAATCGCAAGATATGTACCGGCAGCACGAAGTGCTTCACCTGTTTCCTCCTGCGCAACCCATACATAGGAGGTAAAGGACATTACTTCAAAAAACAGGAATGTCGTAAACAGGTCAGCCGACAAAAAGACACCAAGCGTTGCTACATATGTCATCAGTGTGAAAACATAATAACGCGCTTTATTCTCTTCATGACCCATATACTCACGCGAGAAAAGCAACATCATGACCCACATGAATGTCGCGATTCCAACGTACAATATGCGAAAACCGTCAAACGAAAAGGTTAAACCGAATCCGCAAAAACTACCCATACCAATTCCTCCTAATAACGCCCCTCCGAAATAGCCGTCAGGTACTCGATAAACGGACCGGAATAAAGTCCGAAAAGAATGATCACAACAACAAAGCAAAGAAGCGGGAAAATCATATACCAATTGGGATCATGTACATCCTGCAATTCTTCTTCACTGATTGTTTTCCCCGGAAAAAATGCTCTTACTACGATCGTCAGCATATAAATCGCCGTCAAAAGTGCAGAAATCAATAATGCCGCAACACCGGCATATGCAAGCGGATCCCTACTATCAACCGCTGCTGAAGCAAGATTCCATTTGCTAATAAAACCGGCTAATCCGGGAACACCCATAAGTGCAAACGCGCTGACAGTAAAGACACCGAATACCCAGGGCATTTTACGACCAAATCCATCTAACTGATGCACATACGTTCTGCCTGTTTTATAGATGATCGCACCCGCACAAAAGAACGAGCAGATCTTCATGAATGCGTGAAACATCAAATGCGATAACGCACCAACCAATCCCAGCGGCGTCATAAGTGCCGCACCGAAAAGAACATACGACAGATTACTGATCGTCGAATACGCGAGACGTCTCTTTAAATGTGTTTCCTTGATCGCCCGACTGCAACCGTAGATAATCGTAAAGATCACCGCAACAAGAACCACATCCTGCGCCCATGTACCACGAAGAAAATCCGTCCCATAACAATAATAAGTAAGACGAATGATCGCAAAAGCACCCGCCTTTACGACTGCAACCGCATGCAAAAGCGCCGTAACGGGAGTCGGTGCAACGCCTGCCTGGGGAAGCCAGGAGTTGAAAGGACATATCGCCGCTTTGACACCAAAGCCAAAGAACGAAAATACATATACAAGAAGTAACATATTTGTGCGGTCGCCGATTTTTGCAAGATCCAATGCACCACCATAAACAAAATTGACATTTGTCTCATAAACAATCATGAAAACCATGCCGATGAAAGCAAAAGCTGCGCCGCCAAGCGAATAGTACAAATACTTACGACTTGCGAGGATCGCCTCACGCGTGAGCGTATGCATCACAAGCGGAACCGTCACAAGTGTCAGTAGTTCGTAGAAAAAATACATTGTCACCAGATCCTGCGCTGTTGCAATACCGAGCGTAACACCATAGGTCATGGTATAAAACATGAAGAAGACTCGCTCATTCTCTTCATGCTTCATATATTCAAATGAATACAATGTGGCAAGTGGCCACAGGAACGCAACAAGCCCGCCAAATACCGTGCTCATTCCATCAATACTGAGAGACAGTGTAATCTCGCCGGTAAAACGGACGAGCGTAAAAGCCTCTGTCGGCCGATCCGTCAGAAGTAGGAATACAATCGCGGAATTCAGTAAGACAGCCAGCTCCAAAAAAATCATCAGATTAGAGCGCTTTTTAAACGGGATAGCCGCTGCCGCAATTCCGGCTACGATTGGGAGAAATACAACCAGTGCCAAAAAAATCGGAGTCAACTGCTCCTCCCCCCTTCTATAATCCAAAGCCGCTCACTGCGGCATCAATAAACTGCAACAAATAGTCCGGGAAAAGACCGGCAAAAAGCATCAGGATCACCAGCGCGATCATCGGACCAACCATTGTCTTATGCTCA
>JAIKWO010000098.1 GCA_024684675.1 Lachnospiraceae bacterium | reverse complement strand
ATGCGCTTGTAAAAATCTTCTCCGGAGGGGATCATGAGATCGGCACATTTCAGTTCGATCGGGGCCTTAACGGTCAGCATGATGTTTCCTCCTTCTTTCTTTGTTTTGTATCGTTATTTTTTCTTTTTTGATAAAAACTTGGCAATATCCGCAGCGCTCTTCTTCTTCGGATATTTTACGGCCTTGCTTTCCATCTCTTTAAGAGACAGTTCTTTGTCGGGATGCTTTGCCGACTGTGTGCCGCCACCTGCCTTGGATTGTCCGGAAAATGCCCACTTCACGGCTCCGGCCTCCAATGCTTTGGCATCTTTTTCATCTGCCGTCACATTTGCGGACCGCTTACCGCTTCCCGCCTTTGAGGTCTCGGAAAATGCCCATTTCTGAGAACCGGACTCCATGGTTTTCTTCCCTTTTTCATTCGGGTCGGTATGCGCTGACTGCGTGCCTGATCCGGCTTTTTCCTGACCGGAAAGTTCCCAAAGGGCTGCCCCGGCTTCCATTACGGCTTTCGTACTCTCCGAACTGTCATGTGCCGCCGATTGCGTGCCGCTTCCGGCTTTCGTAAGCGCATCAAACTCCCATTTCTTAGCATTTGCTTCCATAGCAGCCTTGGAGATTTCCGCTTCTTCGCCGATCAAAGCAAGATTTCTTGCAGACTGCTTGTCATTACCTGTCTTGGACGTATTGTTAAAGCGCCATTTTACAGCTTTACGCGCCGTAGCCGTCTTCGTCGGCTCTTTGCCGGCAGCTGCTGCAGACTGCTTCATATTGCCGTCTTTCGTGAGGTTATTAAATTCCCACTTAGAAGACTTGCCTTCCAGTGTATTCTTCGTCTCTTCCGAAATATTTCCGGACTGAGCGGAACGCCTTGTGTTACCTTCTTTACGCTGTTCGTCGAGCTCCCATCTGTGCTTCTTCGCTTCCTGCTCCCACTTTTTCTTGGCCACATTGGGTCTTCCCATGGTTCCGGTCGAATCGACTGCCATGTTGGTCGGATCCTGTGCGGAGCGTGTACCTTCTCCGGCAACATCGGTACCCTTGAATCTCCATTTTTTGGCAAGCTTTTCCATCGTATCCTTCTTGGATTCCGAATCGATCATCGTCTTTCCGTCGGACGCAGTCGTCTGCTGATGTTTTGCCGAACGCGTACCCTTACCGGCAGCCGATGTGCCGCTGAACTCCCATTTCTTGGCGAGACCTTCCATCGTGGCTTTGAGCGGTTCCGCGTCGACTAACGTCGTTCCGTCGGATGCAGTCGTCTGCAGATGCGATGCAGACTGCGTACCCTTGCCGGCTTTTGTCGCCGTAAGCTCCGACGCATCGTGGAATCTCCACTGGTGCTTTTTGGCTTCCGTCTCAAAAGCACTCTGCCGCGCTTCTTCGGTTCCGGTCTTGTCTTTCAATGTCTGCGCATTACGGGCACCCTTATTCTTACCGTACATATTCGGCTTCTTAGCGGTATTGCCGCGATCGCTCGGATCGAACTCCCAATAATCGCCTGTAATACTCGTAAACGGATTGTCGATGCAGTACATCTCTTTATATGCAAGCGTTGTCACTTCAGTCAAAAGACCGCTCTTATCCGCAACCAGTTCTCCGTATTCCTTGGACATAACGGATACGCCCGTAAACACATACATGCGGACAGGCTGATAGGAACCGCGCACATACCGGTTCACGATCAGAAGGACAGGAAGGATCAGCTCGGTACCGTTTCGAAGCGGATCAAACGAATCCACGCCCACATAGCGCTCTACCTGAAACGTAAACGGCTTGGAGATCGGTTTTCTGCGCATATGCACATAGTCATTCAGACCGCCTTCCTGAATGATATCGTATTCGTTCTCTCTGGTAAAAGCGCGGATCGATTTACAGGGCAGATCGAAAAGAGCCTCCACGCGCAATATGAAGTTAAAATTTACAAGGGGATTCCATCCGAAGTTGACACCTACAACGGTATTCCCCGACCAGTCCCAATCAAGTCCCATGAACGCACCTTTTCCCTTCGGTTATCGAGTGGGTTTCATATCCAGAATGCTTTTTTCTTTTGATTTTTTGGAGGGATTTAAGCTCTTGTTGATCTCGGAGATCTCATTACACCATCGCCGCCTGCTTGTATGGTCGAGCTGCATGACTTCATCTTCACTCCAGTGAAAATAGTACGAAATGAACGACATCTCGCGGTAAAGCTCATCCTTGGGATACAGCTTTATCCCTCCTCGGTAAAATTTAGAGGCACCTCATAGCTTTCGCCGCAGTGCGGGCAGACAACCTGCATGGTCGGCGGTTCGATATCGTTGATTCGCTGATACATATCCTGGAGAAAAGCCAAATCTGCGGTAAACAGCTTTTCAATGAGCGTTGCGGATACCATCTCAACCCCTTCGAGCTCCGTGATCACTTTGCTTAAGATAACGATCGTAAGGTATGACGGATTGCTCAAAACACGAGGATCTCTCGTTGCGCTGATCTCATCCCCGGCAGTTGCAAGACGCATCTTTCCTCTTCTGTGCAACTCCCCTGCGCCATCCATGTAGCCCTTCGGTAACGTGAATTCGTATACGGTTTCCATCTGATTCTCCTTTACTTAGCAGGTATTCTTTAACCGTCCCATGCCGGGATCCGGAAAATGCATCGGTTCCTTTTTCCAAAAGAAATCCATGCACGCTTCTGATCCCTTATACGCACAAAAAACACTGCCACCGGAAGCGGCACATGCCGCCTCCGATGAAGTGCAATCATACTAGTTGGGAATGATCAACTCTTCGTATGCAAGTTCAACACTCTCAATCGCGACATCACTGGTCTTTGCATCCAGATCAGGCGCATTGTACTTGGTAACCCATGCATTGGAAAGGACCCAAACACGAGTACCGGTAATGCTGGTTGCGATCTGTTGCGGTGCACCACCGTTGATATCGATCATCTCGATCTGAACGTTGTTACGCGGAATCTCGCCTCTTGTCTCGCTGACGCACTCCTGAATCCATGTCTTGAAGGCACTGTCCAGTGTGTATCCGAGTTTTAAGGTTACGTTGCCGTGTTTAACAAGTCCCGGAATCTTTACAGGTGCAAGGCTGTTTGCGTTGCCCTGACGGAACTCGATTACATCTACCGTTGCTTCGATGCCTGTTACTTCGCTGAATGCCGCGGTACCCTGCACGCCGTCCACAGTCACCAGGAAGTTCATTTTTGTCAACGGATATGCCAGCTGTTTACTGTTCTCATATGTTGCCATATATTATCTCTCCTTTACCGTTGTCTTTTTTCTGTTCCTTCATGCAGTCCGTCAGCCTTCAGCCGCTTCTGTGCCGCCGGCAGCTTCTGCGGTATGCTGCGTTACACGGAAGATTACGAACTCAGCAGGACGGGAAGGTGCAATACCGATGTTGCAGATCAATCTGCCATTCATGATATCGTCCTTGCTCATGGTGGAAGGTCCGATCTCTACGAAGTACGCTTCAGATACGGATGATCCTGCCAACATGCCTGCTCTCCACATATTGTCGAGGAACGAGGAAACGGTCAGGCTGACTCTCTGCCACAGCGAGGAATCGTTGGGCTCGAATACAACCCAGTTGGTGTTTGCCTTGATGCTCTCTTCCACATAGATGAAAAGACGTCTGACATTGACATATTTGAACGAGCTGTTGGAGCTTGCCGTTCTTGCGCCCCAGATTCTGATGCCCTGTCCCGGGATTGCACGGATCAGGTTGATGCCTTCCGGATTCAGGATATCCTGCTCACCCTTCGTGTAGTTTACGGAAAGACCGGTACAGAATACGGTCTCATTTGCAGGTGCCTTGTGAACACCGCGATTGATATCTGTTCTGGAATAAACACCGAGAACAGCGCCTGAAGGCGGAACGAAATCTGCCTTATTGGACGAGCGGTCAAATACCTGGATCCAGGGATGATACATTGCCGCATATGTGGAATCGATCATATTGCGATATGCGATCAGATCAGCTGTCTTGTACATATCCTTCGGCATATCGAATACGCAGAAACGACTCTTTAAGTTCTCGCAGTGAGCAACCAGCGCAACGATCACTTCAGGGATCGTAATACCCGGGATCGCCATCATGCTGACGAGGTTGTTCTCAACAAAGGACTGGATACCGGTTCTCTTGCCGGGACCGCCGTCCTCACCGATAAAGGTTGCCGCATTCACCTTGGACATGGAACCGTCAAAACCGTTCTCCAATGTGATCATGCCGCTTGTATTGCCTTTTCCGAGGATCAGCTCCACCGGATTGCCGATCTCTTTTACCGGACCGACTTCTACTTTAACAAGTTCGCTTAAGGAAAGTCTCGTTCCGATGTAGTTGGGAGAAGCAACGTTGAAGGAAAGCTCACTGAAGTTCTCTACATCGTCGTTGAAACGGATGCTTACATCGAATGTTACAAGATACAGAACGTTCTTCGGAATAATGTTCTCATCAACGGGATTTCCTTTGAATTTGTTTTCAAATGTGATGCTATTGTCATAGATCGTTGCAATGCGGTTATATTCACCTGCAAACTCAACAACATCACCTTCGCGGAAGCCGTCAACGCTCTTCGCAATAAAGCCGTCACCGGATTTGGCGATCAGCTGAAGTTTTCTTTTCATCACGCTGTTGAACGAGATCTGGATCCTGTTGCCCCATTTTCCGACACTCGATGCGGTAATGGTCAGGCTGCCTTTTTTCTTTGATGCAACAACCGCATCTGCGGGTGCAACACGGGAAACGTAGCATCTTGTTCCCCCGTTTACGAAGAACTGTTCAACACTGTTTGCAAGGTAGCGGTATTCGCCGTGGGTAAACTCGCTTAAAAAGCCACCGAACTGTCTCGTGAAGCTCTTAAAGTTCGTTACCAGCAAAGGAGCGCCGACCGTAGGTCCTTTTTCAGCAAAGCCGATAAAACCGGCAGTGCTTGTGCCGACTCCTTCGATACTACGCGGGGAATTGTCATATTCCTCAACGTATACACCCGGTGAAAAATATTCTGCCATAAGTATATTTCTCCTTTCGAATCCTTTTCTTACTTTTAATTTGCAGTTACCTTCGCCTGTCCCGGACTGACTACTGAGCAGCCGGCCGGATTGTAAGCACAGAACGTTTTTGCATCACTGCACAGGCACGGCTTCCCACCGATCATCACCTTGGGATGATTCGGCGTCCAGGTACCTGTCAACACCGGCGTACACGGCTGCGGTGTCAGGACACCGAGCGCGGCCGCCGTTGCGGATGCGACTGCCGGGTTCATGAGCGATGAGCACATGCCGAATGTCGCCATATTCGCAGTGGTCGCATCGGATATCGTCCCCGCAGGCAAGCCACCGATCAGAACCTTTTGCTGGCTCGTCACAACAAGCTGCGCAGGCGCTGTTCCCATGCTGCAGGTGATCTGCGCGCTGTTTACAACATTTTGTGCCATTTCTTCCTCCTACTTTAGTAGATTGTCCAGAGATTGGTGAAAATCAACTGCTTGAAAATGATCCACATCACCGATCCGGTATTTGACCAGATACCGTAAGTCTGTGGCATTGTCTCTGACTGCCAGAACATATCTTCCGTCCGGATAGGTCCGTCCGAATACGATTCTGGAAATCGGAGAATTCACGGAAAACTCCTCCTCAAGCGGCTTTTTGATCTTCACGGAATCCTCCGATACCTGTTTCAGAATCTCAAACGATTCATACGTGTCATTCACCGTGTTGATCAAGCCATAGTAAATATTCTCCGTGCTAAACCTGTTTTGCGAGCGGAACAGTTTCATGATGCGCTTTCGTTCATCAAATTCACTGATGCACCAGCCGGTCTGGCTGATACACACCGCTTCAATGGCGGTGATCCCCTTGAGGGTACCCGTAAGTCTGAGAATGCTCTCACCCGTCCGGGCTTCGCCGGCAGGTATCAGAAACGCTTCTTTTGTGGGCAGTGCACTGTCAAGCTCATCATAACGAATAAGCAGCTCGCATTCTTCGTAGCCGTATACTCTGATGGTCAGTGTGCGGTCTTCTCTTTTTTCGTTCAAAAAGATGTAATTGCCTCCACCTTTTGGCATGGGCTTGATCTGTTGACCGTTTTCAAAGAAAAGCGCATCACGTGAATCGACAGAGCCGCCGGTCGTGGTATCCACGAGCCGAACCAGCAGATCCAGGCTGTAACGAATAACAGATGCTTCCACCTACTACGTTTCCCCCCTTTCTCCCGCAATATGCAAACCGAATTCGGCATCCACAACGCGAGGCGTGTTGATGACCACTTCGCTGGACAGGTATACCGGTGCCGCCTTATAAAACAGGCTGATCTGATATGGCTTGTTGATCGCCTGCCACACCCTTACCTTTTCCTCCAAACTTATCTTCGCCTGAGACAGTACAATCGGAGGCTCCTGTGTGTCCAGCCAGGTTTGCAGCTGGTTCGGAAGAACCTGGTTGTTGTCA
>JAIKWO010000007.1 GCA_024684675.1 Lachnospiraceae bacterium | reverse complement strand
CCGCCGATGTCAAAGCCGCGAAGGACAGCGAGCACACCGCCCACCATAGCTGTCAGCGCATAGTTGATCTGTCCGATATTGAACATGACAGGCCCCATGATGCCGCCGAAGAACTGTGCCTTCATCTGCTGTTTTTTCAATGTTTTATTATACGTATCAAAATCTGCGATCGCCTGCTCCTCGTGGCAGAATACCTTCACCACCTTCTGCCCGGCCACCGTCTCTTCGATAAATCCGTTCAATGCGCCGAGCGCTTCCTGCTGCCCGGCATACGAAGTGCGGCTGATCTTTGCTACAAACCCGCCGGCTTTCAGCATCACAGGGATCATGACAACGGTAACAAGCGTCAGCCATACATTCGTATAGAGCATCAGCACAAGCGTTCCCGTGATCGTAACCGCACCTGAAAGAAGCTGCATGATCGTCACGGAGAAAAGCTCGCCAAGCGTATCCACATCATTGGTAAAACGGCTCATCAGATCACCGTGACTGTTCCGGTCAAAGTAACGTACCGGAAGGCGCTGGATCTTTGCAAACAGGTCGTTTCGAAGGCGCTCGAGTGTATCCATAGAGATGCCGATCATGATCTTCGCCTGCAGATACTGGGCAAACACGCCCACCCCATAAATGCAGGCCATCAGAAGGATCATGCGCAGAAGATCCTGACGGGATCCTCCGCCGGTAAGCATATTGACCACAGGCCGCAGCAAATATGTGCCCGCGAGCATCGCAACGGTATTGACAAGAACGCAGACAAAAGCGATCAGAAGCTTCATCCTGCTGCGCTCGATATATTGATACAGTCTCTTTAAGGTTTTCCGCGTCTCTTTCGGCTTGCCGGTCCGAAACATGCCGGCATGTCTTCCGCGAGGCTGTTGCTGCTGTTGCTGCTTTCCGCTTTCTGCCATTACGCCGTCACCTCCCTGTTTCTCTGCGATTCATATATTTCTCTGTATTCCTCGCAGTTCTCCATCAGTTCGGGATGCGTTCCGATTCCGACAATCCGTCCGTCATCCATCACGACGATCTTATCCGCCTCCATAACGGAGGAGATCCGCTGCGCAATGATGATCACAGTCGTATCCTTCAAGGTTGTATAAAAAGCCATGCGGATCCGGGCTTCCGTCGCGGTGTCGACCGCGCTGGTAGAATCATCCAGGATCAGGATCTTAGGACGCTTTAAAAGGGCACGCGCAATGCAAAGCCGCTGCTTCTGCCCGCCGGAAACGTTTGCGCCTCCGCGCTCAAGCCCCGACTTACTGCCCTTTTCCATTTTTTCCACAAAATCGATCGCGCAGGCATCTTCCAAAACGCCACGGATCTCCTCATCCGTTGCATTCGCATCACCCCAGCGCAGGTTGTCCTCGATCGAGCCGGAGAAAAGTACATTTTTCTGGAGGACCATACCGACGCCGCTGCGCAGATTCTCAAGGCTGTAATCGCGGACATCGATCCCGGAGACTGTCACGCGCCCCTCACTCACGTCATACAGGCGCGGGATCAGCTGAACAAGCGACGTCTTGCCGCAGCCTGTAGTACCGACGATCCCGACCGTCTCGCCGGGGACGATCTTCAGATTGATATCACTGAGCACATTCTCGGAGCTGCCCTCATAGTAGGAGAAGGAAACATGGTCAAAAACGATACTGCCTTCTGTAACTGTCTTATCCGGATGTGCCGCATCCGCATCGGATAGTTCCGCTTCCGTCTCCAGCACTTCGTTGATACGCCTGATGCTCGCCGTCGCTCTGGTCGAATTCAGAAGGACCATCGCAAGCATCATCAGGGACATCAGGATCTGCACGATATAAGTCGTAAAAGCAGTCAGATCGCCGACCGGCATCGTGCCTTCGAGGATCTGATTGCCGCCGACCCAGACAACCGCAAGCGTTGTCAGGTTCATGGCAAGCATCATGACGGGCATGTGCAGGATCACAACACGCAGTGCATGCAGCCCGGCATGCTTTAAGTCGGCGCTGCGCTCCGAGAACTTTTTATTCTCAAAGTCCTCACGGACAAAAGATTTGATGATTCGAATATTGGTCAGGTCTTCCTGCGTACAGGTATTGAGCGCATCCAGCTTTTTCTGCATGATCATAAATCTGGGAAAAGCAATAAAGATCAAAGCTGCAATGGAAACGGCAAGAAGCGGGATCGCGACCGCAAAGATCATCGTCAGACGCTTATTCATCAGATATGCCATGATGATCGCGCCGACCATCATGCCGGGTGCACGAAGGAACATGCGAAGGCCCATCATGATGACGTTC
>JAIKWO010000020.1 GCA_024684675.1 Lachnospiraceae bacterium | reverse complement strand
TGATGACGGCTTTGCTGCGGATTTTAAAGAGCGCTGCGAACGCCAGAACGGCGAGCTCGAGGTTGTCTCCAAAAGTACAGATCGTCAGATCCGCGAATATCTGACGGATCCTTCCACATTGATCGCTTTCTATACGCCCCTCGGAATGGAAGTGGGCATCAATTACGCAAATCTTGAAAACAGTGGCTGGGTTACGGTCACCTACAAAGATTATCAGGAATTCATTTCAAGATCATAATCCGAACGAATACAATACGGTTCATACCGAAAGCGGGAAGTCAGCGCCCCGCTTTCGGATGATATTTTTTATAAAAAATGATTTGACAAAATCGAACAAATGTTTTATTCTCTATACAGAACATTTGTTCACTATTTGATCATAAAAGGAGATTTCAAATGGAAAAAGAAGATAGATTAAAAGCATTGGATGCGGCTCTCGGGCAGATCGAGCGTCAGTTCGGAAAGGGCGCCGTTATGAAGCTCGGTGATTCCAGAGCGCAGATGGATATCGAGACGATCCCGACAGGATCCTTAAGCCTTGATATCGCACTTGGTCTCGGCGGCATTCCCAAGGGAAGAGTGATCGAGATCTACGGTCCCGAATCCAGTGGTAAGACGACCGTTACGCTTCATATGATCGCAGAGGTGCAGAGGCGCGGCGGTATTGCGGGTTTCATCGATGCAGAGCATGCTCTCGATCCCGTTTATGCAAAGAACATCGGTGTTGACATCGATAACCTTTATATTTCACAGCCGGACTGCGGTGAGCAGGCGCTTGAGATCACGGAGACGATGGTTCGCTCCGGTGCGATCGATATCGTCGTAGTTGACTCAGTTGCTGCGCTTGTTCCTAAAGCAGAGATCGATGGTGATATGGGTGATTCGCATGTCGGCTTGCAGGCTCGTCTGATGTCGCAGGCGCTTCGTAAACTGACCGGCGTCATCAGCAAATCCAACTGTACGGTTGTGTTCATCAACCAGCTGCGTGAGAAAGTTGGTGTGATGTTCGGTAATCCCGAGACGACGACCGGTGGTCGTGCATTGAAATTCTACGCATCCGTTCGTATGGATGTCAGAAGGATCGAGACACTGAAGCAGGGCGGTGAGGTGATCGGTAACCACACCCGTGTCAAAGTTGTAAAGAATAAAGTCGCTCCGCCGTTTAAAGAGGCTGAGTTCGATATCATTTTCGGTCAGGGTATCTCCAAAGAGGGCGATATCATCGATCTGGCCGTAGAGAAGAACATCGTAAGCAAGAGCGGTTCCTGGTATTCTTATGAAGGGGATAAGATCGCACAGGGCCGCGAAAGCGCAAAGCAGTATCTGCGTGATAACCCGAATGTTTGCGATGAGATCGAGGCGCGTGTCCGTGCGGCATACGGTCTCGACGGAAGTGAGGAAGAATGATCGTAAGAGAGCTTGTGCCTCTCGGTAAGGATCGATTCCGGATCATCACAGATGAGACATTCGCCTTTGTATTATACAAAGGCGAATTGCCGTTATATCATATTGAGCCGGGAATGCAGCTGGACCGGCAGCTGATCCAGAAGATCTACGATGAGATCCTGTACAGAAGAGTCAAGGCGCGTGCGTTGAAACTGCTTCTGCAAAGACCTTATACGACGAAGCAGCTAAAGGATAAGCTGCAAAGCGGCGGCTATCCGGAAGAGCTGGCTGATTATGCTTTGGATTATGTGGGCTCTTTTCGCTATGTGGATGATGATCTGTATGTGGAGAACTTTATTCGCTCTCAGATGGGGGCGCATTCCCGCAAGGAGATCGAGCACAAGCTGAGTCTGAAAGGGATTACGCGGGAGACGATCGACGATGCGTTTTCGCGTCTGGAAGAAGCGGAAGAGCTGTCGGATGACCATGCAGTCGTTTCGGATCTTTTAAAGAAGCGTCGTTATGACCCGCAGAATGCTTCTGAGAAGGATCGGGAGAAGCAGATCGCTTATCTTGTCAGAAGGGGATTTTCCCTTTCGACGGTTTTGGATGTGCTGAAACAATTGGATCAATAAAAGAAAGGACGGACGGATGAGAACAAGCGGAGTACTGTTGGCTGTATCGAGTCTCCCTTCCCGGTATGGGATCGGATGCTTTTCCAAAGAGGCATATGACTTTGTCGACTTTCTGGTCGCTGCAGGGCAGAAGCACTGGCAGATCCTACCGCTTGGACCGACCGGATACGGTGATTCGCCGTATCAATCTTTTTCAACGTTTGCAGGGAATCCATATTTCATCGATCCGGAGACCCTGATAGAAGAAGGTCTTCTTACAAAGAAGGATTGCGCTTGCTTTGATTTTGGAACGGATCCGCAGAAAGTGGATTATGAGAAGATCGGCAGCAATCGTTTTAAACTGCTTCGGATCGCCTTTGAGAACAGACGGCTGGATGCGGATGCATCCTACAAGACCTTTGTCCATGAGAACAAAGCGTGGCTTCCGGACTATGCGCTTTATATGGCACTGAAGGGGCATTTCAAGGGTCTTTCCTGGAATCTTTGGGATGAGGATATCCGTCTTCGTAAGAAGTCTGCAGTCGATCGCTACCGGAAGGAACTTTCCGAAGAGATCGCATTCTTTCAGTTCCAGCAATACCATTTTGATAAGCAGTGGAAGCGCCTGAAAGCGTATGCCAATAAGAAGGGCATTACGATCGTCGGCGATATCCCGATCTATGTGGCATTCGACAGTGCAGATACATGGGCGAATCCCAAGCAGTTCCAGCTGGACCTTATGATGATTCCGAACGGCGTAGCCGGTG
>JAIKWO010000006.1 GCA_024684675.1 Lachnospiraceae bacterium | reverse complement strand
GGAATCTGACATGCTGAACTACAGCCGTTACAAGAAAAACCCGGTAATCGATTATCCCGGACGCGAGTGGCCGAACAACGAGATCACAAAAGCGCCCGCATGGTGCAGCGTTGACCTACGCGACGGTAACCAGGCTCTGATCGACCCCATGGACGTGAATGAGAAGGTTGAGCTCTTCCTATACCTGATCAAGCTGGGTTTTAAA
This sequence comes from Lachnospiraceae bacterium, assembly GCA_024684675.1. Taxonomy (GTDB): domain Bacteria; phylum Bacillota; class Clostridia; order Lachnospirales; family Lachnospiraceae; genus VSOB01. Next base: position 5,069 of record JAIKWO010000006.1, on the reverse strand, counting down.
GAGATCGAGATCGGATTCCCGGCTGCAAGCCAGATCGAATATGATTTTCTGCGTCAGCTCGTTGACCGGAAGCTGATTCCGGACGATGTGATCGTGCAGGTACTTAGTCAGTGCCGCGAGGAGCAGCTTGACAAAACATTTGAATCGATCGAAGGCTGCAAGCAGGCCATCGTTCATATTTACAATTCCACATCTACTCTGCAGAGGGATGTCGTGTTTGGGATGGATCGCGAAGAGATCAAGAAGATCGCGATAGCCGGTACGAAAATGGTAAAAGAACGTGCTGCAAAATTCCCGGGCAAGATCATTTTGGAATACTCGCCGGAGAGCTTTACGGGTACGGAACTTGATTTTGCACTCGATATCTGTACAGCAGTGCAGCGTGAGTGGGGACCGACCAAAGAGAATCCGATGATCATCAATCTGCCGTCCACGGTTGAGATGAACACGCCGAATGTATATGCCGATCAGATCGAGTGGATGAACAAACACTTTGAGAACAGGGAGAGCATCATCCTGAGCGTACATCCGCACAATGACAGAGGATGTGGCGTTGCGGCAACGGAACTTGCACTTCTTGCAGGTGCCGATCGAGTAGAGGGAACGCTCTTTGGTAACGGCGAACGCACCGGCAACGTGGATGTGTTGACTGTGGCATACAATATGTTTTCTCAAGGGATCAACCCGAATCTGGAGCTTGAGCATATCAATGATATTATCGAGATCTATGAGCGCCTGATCAAGATCCCGATCCATCCCAGACACCCGTATGCGGGCAAGTTGGTATTTACTGCATTCTCCGGATCTCATCAGGATGCGATCAACAAGGGCGTACATGCGATGCAGGAGCGTGGCAGCAAGATCTGGCAGGTGCCGTATCTGCCGATCGATCCGTCCGATATCGGAAGAGAGTACGAGCCGATCGTTCGTATCAATTCCCAGTCCGGCAAGGGCGGCGTTGCTTTTGTCATGGATATGTACTTTGGCTTCAAGCTTCCGAAGGCAATGCACAAGGAATTTGCAAAGGTCATTCAGTCAATCTCCGAGAAGCAGGGCGAGGTATCGCCTGACGAGATCATGGCTGCATTCCGTGAAGAATATCTGGAGAAAAAGGAGCCGCTTCACTTCAGGAAGCTTACCGTGCATGACTGCTCGGATGCCGTTGATACAGAATTTGACACCAAGGTTATTGTTACCTATACATTGAACGGAAAAGAGGGACAGTTCGAGACGGTTGGTAACGGCCCGATTGATGCTGTGAAGCGTGGTCTGCAGGAGACGTTTGATATTCGAATCAAGATCCTTGATTACGAAGAGCATGCGCTGCAGTCCGGCTCCAATGCGCAGGCTGCTGCGTACATTCACCTGCTTGATTCCGAGACAGGCGATGTTACATATGGTGTCGGCGTAAGCTCTAATATCACCAGAGCATCGATCCGCGCGATCTTCTCTGCTGTCAACAGGTTGAATCTTGTTAAATGATGCGAATACGCATGACTGTGCATTTTGTTGGAAATGTGTTACAATAAGGGTTGCTTTAGAAACAGAAACCATAAAGGAGCAAACCGATGAATAAAACATTAGAAGACATTGTTTTATCAGTTGTGATTCCCTGCTATAACGAACGTGAGACGATCGAGACCGTATTGGATTCAGTTCGCGCATGCGGCGTTCCGCATACGGAGATCATTGTGGTGGATGACTGCTCGACAGACGGCACGCGTGATCTTTTGACAGGCAGTCTTCGCAGTAAGATTGATAAGCTGATCTTCCACAAATATAACCAGGGCAAAGGAGCTGCGCTGTCAAAAGGATTTCAGGCAGCAACGGGAGATGTTGTTGTGATCCAGGATGCCGATCTTGAGTATGATCCGAAGGATTTTGCCAGACTGATCGGACCGTTTATCAAGGGTCGTAAAGATGCGGATGTCGTATACGGTTCCCGCTATGTGCGCGGTGATAAGTATATGGTTGAAGGGTTTTACCATACGGCAGGTAACAAGTTTCTTACATTCGTTTCCAATCTTTTCACGGATCTTGGTCTGACGGATATGGAGACTTGCTATAAAATGTTTAAGAGAGAGTTGATCCAGTCGATTGAGATTGAGGAGAAGCGCTTTGGTTTTGAGCCTGAGATCACCGCAAAGATCGCGAGAAAACGCTGTCGCATCTATGAAATGCCAATCTCTTATTATCCCCGTTCCTACAACGAAGGGAAGAAGATCGGCGTGCGCGATGGTTTCCGCGCCATTTACTGCATTTTGAAATATAACTTATTTGTGAGGTAGGGAAGATGAATCGCGTATTGGTAACCGGCGGTGCCGGCTTTTTAGGTTCGCATTTGTGCGACCGTTTGATCATGGATGGCAATGATGTTATCTGTGCGGACAATCTGTATACGGGAAGCAAAGACAATATCCGTCATTTGATGTCCAACCCGTATTTTGAATTTATCCGTCACGATGTAACGGAACCTTTATATGTGGAAGTCGATCAGATCTATAATCTGGCATGCCCGGCAAGTCCGGTTCACTACCAGAACAATCCGGTTAAGACGACCAAGACGAGTGTATACGGTGCACTGAATATGCTCGGTCTTGCAAAAAGAGTACACGCCAGAATCCTGCAGGCCAGCACGAGCGAAGTGTACGGCGATCCCGAGATCCATCCGCAGCCCGAAAGTTACCGTGGATGTGTCAATCCGATTGGTATTCGCGCCTGCTATGACGAGGGAAAGCGTGTAGCGGAGACACTGTTCTTTGATTACAATAGAATGCATAACCTTGAGATCAAAGTGATGCGTATCTTCAACACGTACGGACCCCGTATGAACCCGAATGACGGTCGCGTCGTATCGAACTTTATCGTTCAGGCTCTCAAAGGGGAGGACATCACGATTTACGGTGACGGAACGCAGACCAGAAGCTTCTGCTATGTGGATGATCTGATCGAAGGAATGGTGCGTTTGATGAATTCGCCCGCAGATTTCCATGGCCCTGTTAACATTGGTAATCCGGGTGAGTTTACGATGGTAGAGCTCGCAAATCTTGTTTTGGAACTGACCGGATCAAAGTCTAAGCTGGTATTCCAGCCTCTTCCGCAGGACGATCCGTTGCAGCGTAAGCCGGTGATCGATCTAGCACATGAGAAGCTTGGATGGGAGCCGCATATCCAGCTTCGCGAAGGACTCGAAAAGACGATCGAATACTTCAAGAAAGTCATTTAATGTCATGTAATTTTAAGAATAACCCTCGGATGCAAATCCGAGGGCTTTCTGTTTTATGTATATTCTATTCAGATAATGTCTTGATATACTTCTCGATAGATTCCTGCCAGGATGGGAACTTGAAGGATGTCGTCATATCCAGCATGAAGTTGTTAAGAACCGAGTATTCCGGACGATTGGCCTGTCCGGGAAATTGCTTGTCATATTCTTCGGTGCTGACCGGGATTACGTTCATCTTCTTGCCGGCCAGACGGAAAATCTCTTTTGCAAAATCGGCCCAGCAGCATTCACCTTCATTCGTTGCGTGGAATGTACCGTAATTATCTGTCGGAAGAAGGCAGGCAATACATCTTGCAAGATCCATCGACCATGTCGGTGTGCCGAATTGGTCGTTCACAACCTGAACGGTATCTGTCTTCTCTGCGATGGAAAGCATGGTCTTTACAAAGTTCTTGCCTTCACCGTACATCCATGCTGTACGAAGGATGAAATACTTGGAAGCAAACTGTCTGACCATCTGCTCTGCTTGGAGCTTCGTCTCACCGTACGCGCTCTGCGGGTCTGTCTCATCAAATTCGTAGTAATGTCTGTGTTCTTTTCCGGAGAAAACATAGTCCGTGGAAATATGAAAAAGCTTTGCTCCTGCTTCGCTGGCGCCGATGCTCAGGTTGCGGGGGCCGATCACGTTGATCTTGAAAGCAAGTTCTTTATTGGTCTCGCAGCCGTTTACATTGGTATAGGCAGCGCAGTTTACGATCGCATAAGGCTTGATGTCGCAAACAGTCTTCATGACAGATCTGATATCGGTGATATCCAGATCCTCGACATCGGTCTTGATAAGTTCGTACTCGTCGTTGTCAGCAAGTACCTGACTCAAAGCTCTGCCGAGCTGGCCGTTACAACCTGTGATCAAAATTTTTTTCATTATTACCTCCGTTCGAAATGACTCTTCCGACTATTATAAATCAAAACCGCCGTTCACTCAACCGCAAAATGACATTTGAAAATTAGCATTTTTGTATAGTTTAGTTGTGATTTTTCTATCAGTTTGTCACTTGATTTTGGATTTTTACTATGATATAGTTTGGTATCGCAAAAAATGGGGGTATAACATGATCGAAGCATTGGACTCTTTTAGACAACTGACGCTTCTGTCAGTTCTGCTGAGGCTATTCATCGCCGCATTGGTCGGAGGACTGCTGGGCTTGGAACGTGCGCGAAAAGGCAGAGCTGCCGGCTTCCGTACATACATGTTGGTGAGTCTCGGCGCAGCGCTGACTTTTCTGATCGCGCAGTATAATGTAGAGTATGTGAACAGCGTGTGGTCGAAGCTGTTTAATGACATTGGCGTGAAGGCGGATATCTCGCGATTTAGTGCGCAGGTGATCAACGGCATCGGTTTCCTTGGCGCAGGTACGATCATCGTGACCGGGCGGCAGCAGGTCAAAGGGCTTACGACGGCGGCGGGGCTTTGGGCCAGCGGCTGTATGGGTATTGCTGTGGGCGCCGGCTTCTATGAATGCGTGCTGATCGGTTTTGCGCTGGTCGCTGTCTGCATGCGAAGCTTCAACGCACTGGAATCGAGGCTGGTTGAGAAGAGCCGTTTTCTTAATATTTATGTGGAATTTACTTCGATGGACGATGTGAGCAGGATCATCTCCCGCGTTCGAAGCAGGAATGCGCAGATCCTAGATATAGACCTGAACAAAGGGAGCGATAAAAAAGCGATCCGTCCCAGTATGGTCCTTGCGATCAAACTGGCGGAAAAGCAGCGTCACTCCGATGTGGTAGCCGACATTTCCGAGCTTGTAAGAGTTCACACCATAGAAGAGATATAGGGGGC
>JAIKWO010000195.1 GCA_024684675.1 Lachnospiraceae bacterium | reverse complement strand
CGGCGTCGAACTGAACAGGGCTGCTGTAAAGGATGCGATCCAAAACGCAAAACGAAACGGCGTAAAGAACATCACATTTTATCAAAAGGACGCCGGTGAATTCATGGTACAGCTGTCGGAGCAGCATGCGCATATCGATGTTGTCTTTATGGATCCGCCCAGGAGCGGATCTGATGAGGCTTTTTTATCATCATTATGTAAACTAAAAGCGGACCGCGTGATCTATATCTCCTGCGGACCGGATACGCAGGCGCGCGATCTGCAATACCTTACGAAGCATGGATATCGGGTGAAGAGAATTAGGCCCGTCGATATGTTCCCCTGGACAAGCCACACAGAATGCATCGCGGAGATTGTCCGGAATTAACCATGTTTATGTCTGATAGAGGAGATATTATAAAGTGCTTAAACATACAGGAAAACTGAAAATATTGGTTGCGCAAATATGTATATTAATCATATTTGGGCTGTGCTCCTGTGGCAATAAAGACAGCGGTGCAGATGTATTTCATCATGCTGAGGATCAAATCAAAGTTTTGTCTTGTCGGAAGAGGATGAAGCCCGGATACTGGAAGAAGCACTTCGTATAAGAAATGAGATAATGCAGGCCGGGGAGGCGGAACGGACAGAACTTGAAAATGCCCCTAAAACAGTCGATCCTTCAATTGAGTGCTATATGTATGATGATGATTCGACCGATTTTATGGTTAGAAACCTTGATACGGATGCGGTTGGAAGCAGGTAGAAGATATGGAATTCTACGAGCTTAAGGATGGAAAAACCAGAACAATGATTGATAAGCCGATATCCATTAACAGGTGGTATTAAAAGGTGCTTTTCCTTGAACAGATGGTAAAAATTTTTGTACAATCTTTGACACCTTGCCGAGAATTCGCTAAAATAGAATAACAATCATGTTAATGTACAGAAAGTATTTGTATATCGGTATGGAGGATACTATATGGAAGATCTTACACGTGATGAGATTGACGTACTGGGAGAGATTTCCAATATCTGTGTGGGCGGTGAAGCGACCAACTTAAGCCTGATGGTCAATCGTCGTGTTGATATTTCCACACCGAAGATCGAGACGATCGGCAGAAGCGCTGCGCTCGACGGTTATGAGAAAACCTGTATTTTCGTGCAGGTAAGTTATGTAAAAGGCCTATCCGGCAACAACGTGTTTATCTTAAAGGAACGTGATGTCAAGTGCCTGACCGATTTGATGATGGGCGGCGACGGGACGAACACGGATTGTGAGCTGAATGATTTTCACTTAAGTGCGATCTCGGAAGTCATGAACCAGATGATGGGTGCATCTGCGACTTCCATGGCGATGATGCTCAACATCCTGGTTGATATCAGCACACCGCGTGTCAGCCCGATTGATGTTGAGAGCGTTAAGATCTTTGAGCACATGTTTGAATCCAAATTGGATCGCTTTGTCAAGATCTCGTTCCGTATGGTTGTGGAGGGACTCATCGATTCCAACATGGTGCTTCTCTATCCGGTCGATTTTGCGCATGATCTGTGCAGAATCTTCCAGGCAGGAGGCGCGCAGGCATAATTTTTACTGATAAGCTGTAAGATTGAAAGACAGGTGCATGATGCAGTACTACGAGATGCTGGTCGCTGCCCTGGAACAATATTTTGCGGGGCAGAAGGATTGGAAATCGTATTTTACGGCAGGCGGCTGTTATTGGTTCGCTTCCCGTGTCTGTGAGAACACGCCGGGATCCTACTTAATGGTAGATCGCGGTGGGGAGCATTGTGCGGTCTCAATCGGCACAGGGGTATACGATATCGGAGGAAAAGTCTGCCGCAAGCACTTCCATCCTGCAACGGATCATGAAGTGGCATTTATGCAAAAGCACTATGTCCCGCAGTTTGATACGATGCAGGTCGAAGCATATCTGCAAAGCTGATCGAACAAACCGGAAATACCGGCGCTCCTGTGAACCTTGAGCGTCGGATTTTTTACTGATGGGAGAATACAATGGAGCGGCAAACGTTGAAAGCGCGCGTCATACAGATGGCTGCCGCCTGCGGTGAGACGGAAGACTTTGTAAGGGATTTTTTAAATGATCTTGTCTGCGACGACGGGATCCTGGAAGAATTTGTTTATTATCTGAACGAGAACAATTTTCTTTGCAGAGAGAAGATCGCAGGCTACAGTGTGGTGGATATCCTTGTCTTTCAAATGGATCACTTTAAGGCGACGATGGATCGCGCCGAGAACGGCATGAAGACCGATGGCAATAAGATGGTTCTGCGGGCGTTTCGGACTTTTCTCAATATGCGAAAAGATCCGGAGCCGATCGTGAAAGCCATGCAGGGAGAGACGGGAACCGATTATCCGGGGAAGTATAACTGACGGACAGATAGAGCCGGGAGAGTATGATGGAGAGGAAAAAGAGCATACAAAAGGATGTCTTGGTCTTTGCGGGACCGTTTCTGCTGATCGTTTTGATCTTGATTTTCAGCATTATAAAGACCAATATGTATAATGCGCATCAGCATTCCATGTCGTTTCTGGGCATGATGCTTTTCGATGAAAGAAATGCCGCGGAAAATATTGCGAGCGTTTATGCGGGTGTGCGCGACAGTACCTGGTCCAAGATCCTGGATCTTGACCATGAGGGGCTTAATGAGCCTAATTTCGATGCATATACGGTCGATTTCTATGTAAATAACAAGACAAAAGATGATGTGCGAGCGTTTTCGTTTCGGATTACTTTCCATGACGATACGTTCCTGAAATCAGCCTGGAACGGAAGCCTGGAGATCCATCAGAATACAGGAAGCAAAGAGATCGTGGATACGATCCCGGATCTCAGAGAATTCAATCCATCCAAGCACGTGCTTGAGACGTTCACGGCAGACGGCGAGGATCTGGTGTGGATGAAGCCCGGAGACTACCTGATCTACAAGCCAAGCACATCCGCTTCAGCGATGGAGGTTCCCATTGAACCGAATGCGGCGACAGTTCCCGGAATCATCATGTATATCTCAAACAACGACTATATTGAAGATGTCATGTCGCTGGATTTTAACTATGCTTTCCAGCGCAGACTGAGCAGAGATTCTTTTTTCTGGACAGCCATTGTGCTGTTTGGAATATGGCTTGTCAGTCTTGTCATTCATGTCTCGACATCGTTGCAGATCAGGAAGTATCAGGATCGGCATGAGCGTGACAATGAGATCATCAACGAATCAATGGAGACGTTTGTCGGGTTCATAGACGCAAAGGATCCTTACACGAACGGTCATTCCGTGCGCGTGGCAAGATATGCGAAGCTTCTGGCGGAGGAGCTTGGGATCAAAGGCGAAGAGCTTGAACGGATCTACTATGTTGCGCTTTTGCACGACTGCGGCAAGATCGGTGTCCCGGACAAGATCCTCGGTAAGCCGGATAAGCTGACGACTGATGAATTTGAGGTGATCAAATCGCACACGATTCGTGGCGGTGAGATCATGAAAAGTTTTAAGAGCATTCAGGAAGCGGGAGAAGGCGCGATGTATCATCACGAGCGATATGACGGCACCGGATATCCCGAAGGGACGGCAGGCGAGGCGATCCCTCTGATCGCAAGGATCATCTGCGTGGCAGACTCCTTTGATGCGATGAACACCGACAGGGTGTACAGGGGTAAGCTTACCAGAGAGCGTATTATCGAAGAACTTGAGACCTGTAAGGGGACGCAGTTTGATCCGAAGATTGCGGACATTATGGTATCACTTATTAAGACCGGCAGAGTGAACTGTGCAGAGGATTGAGATTGATGGATATGTCCTTATTAGAGCGTGTGAATCCGGTTTATAACACTGCCAAGATGGCGCTTGGCGGTCTTGCCCTTTCCGGCGACCGGGACGCTGTAAAGATCACGGACGTGAATCAGACGGTTACAGATATCCTTAAGCAAACAGGTTTTGATTTTATGATCAAAGTGTAAAAAACGGGATCTCTCCTATGCAGAAGAGATCCCGATCTTTTTATCGTCTATTTCAGCAATCCGAAGAACTCGGTCAGGTCGTCGGTCTTGCATTCGCCCTTAGCTGTCCAGAAGTCCGCCATGCCCTGGCTGATGGCACGTACGGAGTCATCGCCGGACGAAGTATTGAACTTCTCGTTCTCGGCCTTCCCATAGAAGATCAGACCTTTGCTGTCAGCCTCTACATCTTCGGCAGATACTTCCTCAAAACCGCTCGCCATATCTTCGTAGGCTTTGGACGGGTTTTCCTTCATAAAGTCGATCGCTTTATACCAGGCTTCTTTTACCGCTTCTACCGTTTCGGGATTTTCTTCCGCGAATTTTGCATTCACGACAAGGCTGTCCATGATCGTGCCGGGGACATCGGCGGAAGTTACAAGTGCGTGCGCACCTTCAACGGATTCGAGCGCTTCCGAAAGCTCCGGCTCCCACATGATCGCTGCGTCAGCATTGCCGCTGATAAAAGCAAGACCGGCCTCTGTTGTATCGCCCATATCGATCACATTGACATCTTCTTCCTTGATCGAGCTTTTCTCTTCCAGCGCTTTTAGGAAGAAGTAGTAGGAAGACGCGGATTTATCAAGAGCAACGGACTTACCCTTCAGATCGTCCAGCGACTTGATGTCGTCTCTTGCAACAAGACCGTCTGCACCGTTCGATGCATCCATCATCAGGACATAGCGGATCGGTGCGCCGTTTGCAAACATTTTGATATTGGGATCCTGTGCGGTCGCGATAAACTGCATGGAGCCCTGTGTCAGGAGACTTGCGTATGTGCTTTCGTCTTCAATGACCTGGATCGTCATATTGATCCCGGCATCTTTAAAATAGCCTTCCTTTTCGGCAATGAACATCGGCGCATATCCGGTCCATGTACAAAATGCCATGGAGACGTTCGATGACTTGGCGGATCCGCCGCAGCCGGTAAGGATCGTCACGGCAAGCAGGGTTACGATTGAGAGAGTGGCGATGATCTTTTTTTTCATAATATACTCCTTTTCATGGTGGTTCTATCGATCTAGCGATCCATGGCAGCATCCTGGCTTTCCTGCCAGAGCATGTCCATAATTTTCTTTTTGGTCTCTAAAAATTCCGGCATTACAAAGCATTCATGACTTCGTTCCGGTGGCAGGTTCACATCGAGCGCTGCCTTGATCGTGCCGGGACGACGGCTCATGACATAAATGCGCTGCCCTAAAAGGACGGCTTCGTCAATGTCGTGCGTGATAAAAAGGATCGTCGTTTTGGTCTCGCGGCTGATCTTTGCAAGAAGTTCCTGCATGACGACTCTTGTTTGTGCATCCAGTGCACCGAAGGGCTCATCCATCAGAAGCATCTCCGGCTTGTTTGCAAGCGTTCTCGCGATCGCAACGCGCTGCTTCATGCCGCCTGAAAGCTCTTTGGGGAGCGCGTTTTCAAACCCCTCCAGGTTGACCAGCTTGATGTATTCGCGTGCCTGCTCGGCGCGCTTCGAAGCGGGGATGCCGCGCATTTTCAATCCAAATTCAACATTCTTCTGTACGGTCAGCCACGGAAACAGGCTGTAGCTTTGAAATACCATACCGCGGTCGGGACCGGGACCTTTTGCAGGCTTCCCATCCAGCAGTACTTCGCCGGAGGTTGGCTCAAGCAGTCCACCGATCATATTGATCAGTGTCGTCTTGCCGCATCCGGACGGACCGACGATCATGACGAATTCGGCCTCTTCGACCTTTAAGTTGACATGATCGATCGCAACGACGTCGCCGCTTTTGCCGGTGTATATCTTGGTGAGATCTCTGACCTCTAATTTTACGTTATTCATGTTCCTGTTCTCCCAGCCTTTCCTGCCACGGGGCTACGATTCTGGAAAGCATTCTGAAGATCCAGTCCGTGACCAGCCCGATGAGACCGATCATGATCAGCCCGGAAAAGATCGTATCCGTCGCAAGATATCGCTGCGAACGAAGGATCATATAGCCCAGTCCGTTGCTTGCCGCGACCATCTCGGCAACGACAAGGTATGTCCATGCCCAGCCGATCGTCATGCGGAAATCGTCCATGAGACCGGGGAGCGCAGCGGGGAAGATCACTTCCTTATAGATCTGGGACTTCTTGGCACCCAGCGTTTTTGCAGCATTGATCATGTTCTGATCGACGCCGGATACGGTATCGCAGACCATCAGGATCAGCTGGAAAAAGGTGCCGAGGAAGATGATCATATATTTCTGGGATTCATCGATGCCCATGTAAAGCAGTGTCAGCGGGACAAGTGCCACAACGGGCAGGTATCTCGCAAACTCAATGATCGGCTGAATAAAAGCGGAGAAACGCTTGGAATTTGCCATCAGCATGCCTGCGGGAAGTGCGACGACAGCAGACCAGAACCAGCCCACCATGACGCGCTGCGTGGATTCCCAGCAGCTCACCCAGAGCGATCCGTCGGCGTGCATCTCCATCAGTCTGTTCCAAACGGCGGTCGGCGTCGGGAGAAAAATATCCTGCACCATGCCGCTGAATGAAAAGAAGCACCATGCGAAGATCAGTAGGAAAAAGCAGATAAAAGAGAGTGCCTTTTCCGTATTCCATACCGTGTATTTTCTAATGCAGTTCATCTGTAACTCCTTGGATCATTATTGAAAATGGTGTGTTTCAATTTCCTTTATCGGTTTACCTCTCTGCTATGATAAAGTATTAAAGCGAAAAAGGCAAGCAAAAAGTATGCGAAAACGGAAAAAAGATAACCTTGTTAAAAAAGAAGGTGAGATCGCGCCGTAGCGATTGCGGCAGCGTTGGGATGCGATCGTAGAGGATCTGCCAATACTCATAAGGATACTCTTCCATATCTGTCAGCTCGACCGAATAAATGCAGGAAGCAGAGGAACGAGGGATATGTTTTCCCGCCTTTGCACCCTTATTCAATTTGCGGATTGTTCTGAAAAAAGAAAGATTTCTATTTACCCGTTGACGGAGTAGGTAAATGGTGATACGATCAACCTAGCTGCAAACAGGATTAAAGACAGGAGATAGAATCATGGCAAAAATATATGAATCGATCGATCAGTTGATCGGTGCAACACCTTTGGTGGAATTAAAACATATCGAAAAAGAATTCGATCTGAAAGCGAGGATCCTTGCAAAGGTAGAGCTTTTCAATCCAACCGGTTCCGTGAAGGATCGCATTGCAAAGAAGATGATCGATGACGCGGAAGCGGACGGCACCTTAAAGCCGGGCGCTACGATCATCGAGCCCACAAGCGGGAATACCGGTCTTGGACTCGCATCCGTTGCGGCAGCACGCGGGTATCGTGCAATCATTGTGATGCCGGATACGATGTCTGTGGAGCGTCGGCAGCTCATGAAGGCATACGGTGCGGAGCTCGTTCTGACGGAGGGCGCTAAGGGCATGAAGGGCGCGATCGCCAAGGCAGAAGAGCTGAATAAAGAGATCCCGAACAGTTTCATCCCGTCTCAGTTCACGAATCCTTCCAATCCAAAGACGCATTATGAGACGACGGGCCCCGAGATCTGGAACGACACAGACGGTGCTGTAGATGCGTTTGTTGCGGGCGTTGGAACAGGCGGTACGCTTTCGGGTACAGGTAAGTATTTAAAAGAAAAGAAATCTTCCGTCCATGTTGTTGCGGTTGAACCCGCATCCAGCCCTTTTCTTTCCAAAGGAGAGGCAGGCGCGCATAAGATCCAGGGGATCGGCGCGGGATTCGTACCGGACACGCTTGACACGAAGATTTATGATGAGATCATTGCGGTAGAAAATGATGATGCGTTTGAGACAGGAAAGCTTGTCGGAAAGAAGGAGGGCTTCCTTGTCGGTATTTCCGCAGGTGCGGCGCTTTTTGCGGCGATCAGCCTTGCGAAGAAGCCGGAATATGACGGCAAGACGATCGTTGTTCTTTTGCCGGATTCGGGAGACCGTTACCTCTCCACACCTTTATTTGCTGATTGAAAGGGATGAATAGAATGTTTGTTTATGCTGATAATGCGGCAACGACTGCGACGAGCAGGACAGCGATTGATGCGATGCTGCCATATTTTGATAAGATTTACGGGAATCCGTCCAGCCTGTATGAGGTGGGGCAGAATGCCAAAGCGGCGCTTGAGGGCGCCAGAGAGCGCGTAGCCAAGGTGCTCGGATGTACGCCGCGCGAGATCACGTTTACATCCGGCGGGAGCGAAGCCGACAATCAGGCAATCCGCTCCGCAGCGGCGATGGGGCTGCGCAAAGGTAAGAAGCACCTGATCACAACCGCTTTTGAACACCATGCGGTGCTTCATACAATGAAAAAGCTCGAGAAGGAAGGCTTTGAAGTAACCTACCTCGATGTGCATCACAATGGGATCGTTACCCCCGAAGAGGTTGCAGCGGCAATTCGGGAAGACACCTGTCTTGTGACGATCATGTACGCGAACAACGAGATCGGAACCATTGAACCGATCAAAGAGATCGGTGCAGTCTGCAAGGAAAAAGGTGTTCTGTTTCACACAGACGCCGTACAGGCGGCGGGGCATATTGCAATCGACGTAAAAGAGCAGAATATCGATATGCTGTCTCTTTCCGCACATAAATTCCACGGTCCGAAAGGTGTCGGCGTTCTTTATGCACGCGGCGGCATCCTTTTGGAGAATCTGATCGAGGGTGGTGCGCAGGAGCGTGGCAAGCGTGCCGGCACAGAGAATGTACCGGGCATCATGGGTATGACGGCGGCGCTTGAAGAAGTGGCGGCTCATATTGATGAGAATGCTGCGAAGCTTTCCGCACTTCGCGACAGACTGATCGAAGGACTGGAGACGATCCCCTATGCGGAGCTAAACGGTGACCGCACGCACAGACTTCCGTCTAATGTCAACTTTTGCTTTGAAGGAATCGAAGGAGAATCCCTTCTTCTTCTTTTGGACGACAAAGGGATCTGCGCATCATCGGGATCCGCGTGTACGTCCGGTTCGCTTGATCCGAGCCATGTCCTCCTTGCGATCGGCAGACCGCATGAAGTGGCGCATGGATCACTTCGCCTCTCCCTTGGCGAGGATGCGACGGAAGAGCAGGTCGACTATATCGTGAAGAGCGTCAAGGAGGTTGTTGAATATCTCCGTAATATGTCTCCCTTCTGGAAAGACCTTGTAAGCGGCAAGCGTCCGCATGTATTTAAAGAATTTGTGAAAGGCTAGGTTACAAAAATGGCATTATACAGTGATAAGGTTATGGATCATTTCAGGAATCCCAGAAACGTGGGTTCCATTGAAAACGCAGACGGTGTCGGCGAAGTCGGCAACCCTGTTTGCGGCGACATCATGAAGATCTACTTAAAGATCAACGATCAGAAAATCATCGAAGATGTGAAGTTCGAGACTTTCGGATGCGGTAGCGCGATCGCATCGAGTTCGATGGCGACGGAACTCATTAAAGGAAAGCCTGTGCAGGAAGCGCTGCAGCTGACCAATAAAGCCGTAACGGAAGCGCTTGACGGTCTTCCCGCACACAAGATCCATTGCTCCGTTCTCGCAGAAGAGGCGATCAAAAAGGCAGTGAAGGATTACTATGATAAGAACGGCATCATTTATGATGCGGATCTGTTCCCGGATGATGAGGATTGTGCGCATTGCGAGGCGCACTGCGGCAGATAGGATGATATTTTCGACGAGACAGTGAGACAGGAGCGGATAACATGATCTCTACAAGAGGAAGATATGCACTGCGTGTGATGATTGATCTGGCCGGAAGCGGTACGGATGGTTTCATACCGATGAAGGATGTGGCGGCGAGACAAGGGATGTCTCTGAAGTATCTGGAGCAGATCCTGCCGATCCTCTCCAAGAACAGGCTGGTGGAGGCCGTGCACGGCAAGGGCGGCGGGTACCGTCTTGCCAAGGCTCCGTCCGAAATCACGGCGGGCGCGATCCTTCGCCTCACGGAGAAGGGGCTGGCTCCGGTGGCATGCCTTGCGGAAGGCGCCGAAGAGTGCGATCGCGCCGCATCGTGCAGCACGATCGGGTTCTGGAAGGGCTTAAACGAAGTGATCAACGGCTATCTGGACAAAGTCACATTGGAAGAACTGGCGGGCGGGGTCAAATGATCCCGCTTTTTTCAAGGATATTTTTGACAAAAGTGCCCGCACTCATTATAATTCTGTAGGAACACAATTTTTATCACATCATCATAATAGAGTAAGGAGAACGAATATGAATCTTTCACCACTTCAGAAGGCAAGATATGAGTACAGCCCGAAACTTCCCGGCATGCTCAGAAACGGTATCGCAGAGATCTGCGTCAAGGAAGGCAGCGAGACACAGAGCGTAGCGGATCAGGACAAGATCAAAGCTCTGTTCCCGAATACATACGGCAAGAAGGAGATCACATTCCAGAAAGGCCAGAACACATCTGCAGCAAAGAAGCAGGTTGTCGGCGTGATCCTTTCCGGCGGCCAGGCACCCGGCGGACACAACGTAGTCTGCGGTTTGTATGATGCGCTGAAAGCAACGGATAAGAACAATGTCCTTCTTGGTTTTAAGGGCGGTCCGAGTGGCCTGATCGACGATAAGTACATCGAGTTTGATGATGCATTTATCGATCAGTATCGTAACACAGGCGGTTTTGATATCATCGGCTCCGGCAGAACGAAGCTGGAGACAGAAGAGCAGTTCAAGATCGTTACGGAAGTAGCAAAGAAGCATGGTCTTACCGCAGTTGTTATCATCGGCGGTGATGATTCCAATACAAACGCCGCCGTACTTGCAGAGTATATGGCAGCACACAACACAGGCGTTCAGGTAATCGGTTGCCCGAAGACCATTGACGGCGACTTAAAGAACGAAGATATCGAAGCATCCTTCGGTTTCGATACAGCAACCAAGACATACAGCGAGCTTATCGGTAACATCGAGAGAGATGCGAACTCCGCTAAGAAATATTGGCACTTCATCAAGGTTATGGGTCGTAGCGCTTCTCACGTAGCACTTGAGTGTGCACTTGAGACACAGCCCAACATCTGCCTGATCGGTGAAGAAGTAGCGGCAAAGAAGATGTCCCTTTCCCAGATCGCAGATCAGATCGCGGATGCGGTTGAAAAGAGAGCGGCACAGGGCAACAACTTCGGTGTTGCGATCATTCCTGAAGGTATCGTAGAGTTCGTTCCCGAATTCTCCGCACTGATCGCTGAGATCAATGAGCTCCTTGCAGGTAAGAAGACAGAAGAGTTCAATGCACTTCCTTCCTGGGAAGCAAAATACGACTTCATTAAGAAAGGCCTTTCCAAAGAAGCAATGGCTGTATTTGAGATCCTTCCGCAGGGTATCCAGCAGCAGCTGTTCCTTGAGAGAGATCCGCACGGTAACGTTCAGGTATCCCTGATCGAGTCCGAGAAGCTGTTCGCAGAGATGGTAAAGAACAAACTGGAAGAGCGTAAAGCGAAAGGTACATACAAGGGTAAATTCGGTACACAGCATCACTTCTTCGGCTATGAAGGCAGATGCGCATTCCCGTCCAATTTCGATGCGGATTACTGCTACTCCCTTGGTTACAACGCATTCATGCTGATCCAGTATGGCTACACAGGATACCTTTCCAAGGTTTCCAACCTGTCTAAGCCGGCTGAAGAGTGGGTTGCGGGCGGTATGCCGATCACCAAGATGATGAACATCGAGAGACGTAACGGCGAAGATAAGCCCGTTATCAGAAAAGCGCTTGTTGAGCTTGATGGCAAGCCGTTCAAGTATTTCGAAGCAAACAGAGATAAGTGGGCGGTTGAGACATGCTTCACATATCCGGGTGCGATCCAGTATTACGGACCGGCTTCCGTATGTGATCTGACAACCAGAACACTTGCGCTTGAGAAGGGTTGATAAAATACTTTAATCCATAAGATGAAGATAAGCAGGTACACGCAAGGGTAGTGTACCTGCTTTTTTGTTGCACAAGACCATGTTTTGACATTTTATTAGTGCAGAAGTGACAACTTTTTGGTATAATAGTCAAAGAGTTTTGTTGTTAAGGGAGTTTGTTGTACCGTGCGTAAGAAAGAAGTCAGGTGGAGCCTGATCGCATTCGCTATTGCGGCGATCAGTATAGTGGCTGTTGTATCTCAGGCGCGTAATCTATCGTTTGACGGATTCATGGATTTTCTCGCGAATTCCGATCCGATTTGGCTCATTCTTTCTTTTGCTTGCATGGCATGCTTTATTGCCTTTGAAGCACTTGGTCTTTGTCGTATCCTTCATGCATTCGGTTATCGTGTTCGCTTTCGAACCGGCTGTCTCTATGCCGCATCCGATATTTATTTTTCGGCGATTACACCGTCTGCGTCAGGAGGTCAGCCGGCCAGCGCTTTTTTTATGGTCGGTGACGGGATTTCCGGTGCTGTCAGTACGGTGGCACTGCTTCTGAACCTGATTATGTACACAATTTCGATCATGATCGTCGGCGTTTTCGCGATCTTAGAGAATCCGATCCGTTTTCTGCAGTTCGGTGTGATTTCCAAGGTTTTGATCGTGATTGGCTATATCGTTCTTGGTACGTTAACGGCTTCGTTCCTTCTTTTGTTCCACAAAGCAGGCGCCATGCATTCTTTGTGCGACGGTGTCCTGACATTTATGGAGAAGCTTCATCTGATCCGGAAGGTCGAAAAGAAGCGAGCAAAGCTTAAAAAAGTGATGGATGACTACACCGCGTGTGCGGCGATGGTCAGCGGTCAGCGCAAGATGTTGATCCAGGTTTTCTTTTTCAACTTCTTTCAGCGCGTATTTCAGATCAGTGTCCCTGCGATCGTCTTTCTGGCAACGGGCGGTACATTAAAGGGCGCGGCGGATGTATGGTCGATCCAGTCATTTGTTACGATCGGATCCAGTTGTCTGCCGATCCCGGGCGCCATGGGCGTTTCGGATTACCTGCTTCTTGACGGCCTTGGCGGCATTGTAAGTGATGAATTTGCGATCAGGCTGGAGCTTGTCAGCAGAAGTATTTCGTTCTATTCCTGCGTGTTGATCAGTGCAGCCATGGTGCTGTTCGGATATATCAGAAGAAAAAACAGAGTCGGTGAGGATGATGCCGACTAGAGAGGGGATTCTTTGTTAGGATATTATAATTACACGGTTTGGCTTACATATCTGTCGTTATTATCTGCGGGCTGCGGTATCGGCATTGCCCTTGGTGGCTTGGGACATCCCTATATCGGGACGTTCTTCCTCCTTTTTTCCGGTCTTTGCGATGCATTTGACGGTAAAGTAGCCAGAACCAAGAAAAACAGAACGGAAGAGGAGTGCAAATTCGGCATCCAGATCGATTCACTTGCCGATCTTGTTGCGTTTGGCGTTCTGCCTGCCTGCATCGGTTATGCGATGCTTTGGAGAGCACCGGACTTAAGCAGCGTGCCGGACTTTACGACAGGGCGTATCAAAGATGTGATCGTTCCGATCGTTTGTTATATCGTCCTTCTTTTCTACATTTTGATGGCATTGGTTCGTCTTGCTTACTTCAATGTAACCGAGGAGACGAGACAGAAGCAGGAAACCGGCGTACGCAAATATTTTGACGGTATGCCTGTTACAAGCGCATCGCTGATCTTTCCGCTGATCATGCTGTTCCAGTTTCTGACACCGGCGGATCTGACCTATCTGTATTACATCGGTCTTGCGATCGTAGGATTTCTTTTTGTTGCGCGCTTTAAGACACCGAAGCCGACGTCCAAGGGGATTTGGATCCTGATCGGAGTCGGTTTGGTTGAATTCCTAATCCTGCTGTTTAACAAGATCTGTTCATAAAGCTGACGGAGATAATCATATGTTGCGTTTTTTGTACGGGACCAGACCCGGAAGGGTACTGCTCAAATGTTTGACCGATCCCGCACTTTCGAGAGTATGCGGGAGATTTATGGACTCCCGCTTTTCTTGTTTTTTGATCGGTCCTTTTATTAAAAAGAATCATATTGATATGTCGCAGTTTGAAGCGGAGGGATATCACTGCTTTAATGACTGCTTTTCAAGGCATGTAAAGCCACAGTGCCGGCCGATCGATCCGGCGGAGGATGCGCTGGTCTGCCCGAGTGACGGATACCTTTCGTCTTATCGGATCGAGGGTGAGACGGTGCTTCCTGTAAAGCAGAGCGAATACACGATCCGCGATCTTGTCGGTGACGATGCCCTTGCAGAAGAGTTTCGTGACGGTCTCTGCCTTGTATTCCGGCTTTGCGTGAACCATTACCACCGGTATCACTATTTCGATGACGGTTCCAAAGGGGAGAATTACTTCATTCCGGGGATCTTGCATACGGTCCAGCCGATCGCACTGCGTCATCATCCCGTTTTCGTGCGCAACGCGCGAGAATATACGGTGATGGAGACAATGCATTTCGGGAAAGCAATTCAGGTGGAAATCGGTGCGATGCTGGTCGGTAAGATCAAGAATCACCACGGAACACACACGTTTAAGCGCGGAGAAGAGAAGGGAACCTTTCTTTACGGCGGCTCCACGATTGTCCTTCTTCTGAAGAAGGATGCCGCAGTTCTGGATGAGCCATATCTTCGCGAGCTCGGAAGTGGCCATGAAGTGCCGGTTATGACGGGTCAAAGGATCGGCTCTCGAAAACAATAGCACTTTTTGCAATACAAAAGGCAATATGGGAGATTCTCTCATACAATAAGTGCGTTTATACTATAGAAAACAGGAGGGAATTTCTATGGATAAAAAAGTCATTGCAAAAAACTATACTTTTTTGGGCATCATGATCGCTGCCATGGTACTCGGCAGTATCATCGGATGGGTGTGGCCGGATGCAAGCGTCTTAAAGCCGCTTGGAACCGTATTCATCAATCTGATGTTCTGTATCGTGGTTCCGCTCGTATTTGCTTCGATCGCAGGTAGTGTTGCAAGCATGAAGAGCAGAAAGCGTGCCGGCAAGATCATGGGGACGACCGTTGCGACATTCGTGGTTACCGGTGCGATCGCAGCCGTGATCATGTTCGTTCTGATGAAGCTTTTCCCGCCGGTACTTTCCGCATGGACGGATATTCAGGCAGAAGAGATGGGCGAATATGCAACCGTTTCCGATATGATCGTGAACTTCTTTACGGCAAGTGATTTTGTCGGATTGTTGACAAGACGGGCGATGTTGCCGCTTATTGTTTTCTCCGTACTGTTTGGCTTTGCCGTTAACTTAAACGGCGGCGCGGAGACACCGGTTGCAAAGTTTTTGGAAGATTTGACCAAGGTTATGCTGAAATTCGTTCAGCTTATCACCTACTATGCGCCGATCGCATTCTTCGCGATCTTTGCTGACCTTGTTGCTTCTTACGGAAGCCAGATCACGGAAAGCTACGGCAGGGCGATGCTCGTATATTATCCGCTTTGCTTTATCTATATCTTTACCGCATTCCCGCTGTTCGCGCGTTTCGGCGGCGGCAAGGGCGCGGTGAAGGTGATGTTTTCTCATATTACCAGACCGGCTGTCGTATCGCTGGGCACCTGCTCTTCGGTAGCGACGATCCCGACCAACCTGCAGGAAGCGGAAGAGACCGGTATTTCCAAGGATGTATCCGAGATGGTCATCCCGCTCGGTGCGACCATGCACATGGATGGTTCCTGCTTCTCCTGCGTATTGAAGATCGCATTCGTTCTGGGGGTTTTCGGACAGAATCTTGAGTGGAGCCAGCTTCCCGTAATCGTACTCGTTGCGGTTCTTTCATCTGTAGGTATGTCCGGTGTTCCGGGCGGCGGCTACATTGGTGAGTACATTATCTGCTCGCTGTTCTTCCCGACACAGATCGAACTGGCTTTCCCGATCCTTGTAGCGATCGGCAACCTGGTTGATCCGCCGGCAACCATGATCAATGCGGCCGGCGACTATGTTGTATCCTACATCGTATCCAGATACGTGGACGGTAAGGACTGGCTTCAGAAAAAACTGGCAGCTTAAAATCACAGCTTGCCGATATGGCGGTTGTAGAGCATCAGGGCGACGCCCATAAAGGCGTTCTGGTATTCGTCGCTTGCAAAGTGTGCGATTGCATCCCTGATCGGTACGAGCGTGCCGGTCAGCACCTCATCGGCATCAAGATGACGTGAGCCGGTATCGGTCAGGTCTTCCGCCAGATAGAAATGAATCTGATTATGAAACAGAGCCGGATTCGGATTACAGGTTCCGATGTGGGTCATTTTCCCGGCTCGGTATCCGGTTTCTTCCAGCAATTCCCTGGTTGCAGTGCGAAGCGGGTCTTCTCCCGGATCGCCGATGCCGCCGGGGAATTCTGTTGTGATCCCCTGCATGGCATGACGCCATTGCCGTACCATGACAAAATTGTCATCGATCACGGGAAGCACCACGATCCATTCGGGCGCTTCAAACGCATAGTAGTCGCCGTCAATTCCGACGGCGGCTTTTTCTGTCTGCAGATTCAGGGTAAAGATGGGTGTCTTCAGGACTTCCCTTGTTCGCTCAATATTCCAACGTAAATCACGATCATTCATTTCATGATCCCCTTTCCGTATATCTGATCAGTAAAAATCATTCTGTAGTTCAGTATAACACCGCATGAACGCGAATGCGATTGTGATTGACCATTTAGGGGTTGCCCCCTATAATCATAACCATGGAAACGACAAAACGATTATTTGATGAAGATGCATATCTGCAGCAGTTCACCGGGACGATTGTCAGTTGCGGTGAAGCAGAAGACGAAGCGCATAAAGGCTCCTATGCCGTGATCCTGGATCAGACTGCCTTTTTTCCGGAAGAGGGCGGGCAGACTCCCGATACGGGTCATATCGGTGATGCCGTGATCACGGATGTACAGATTCAAGATGACGTGATCACGCATTACGCGGACAGACCGCTTACAGTAGGCATATCCTACGAGGGGATGATCGACTGGGAGAGGCGTTTTTCCAATATGCAGCAGCATTCCGGCGAGCATATTTTCTCCGGCCTAGTATTTAGCAGGTTTGGCTACCATAACGTTGGATTTCACTTGAGTGACCATGTGGTGTCGATGGATTTTGACGGTGTGCTCTCTCCTTTGCAGGTGGCAGAGATTGAGAAAACGGCGAACGGTGCGATCTATGCGAATGTGCCGATTACGGTATCCTATCCGACCAAGGAAGAAGAGCAGAAGTTGACATATCGAAGCAAGAAGGAGATCAAAGGCCGGATCCGCCTTGTGACGGTAGAAGGATACGATACTTGCGCCTGCTGCGCACCGCATGTGCGGCGGACGGGCGAGATCGGCATTCTCAAGGTCATGAGCCTGCAGAATTACAAAAAAGGCGTGCGGATCACGATCCTGTGCGGCTATCGAGCACTTGCCGCTTTTTGCGAAAAGAATGCGATCCTGTCGTCTCTGACAGGGATTCTGACAACAAGTGAAGAAGAGACGGTCTCTTCTGTTACGCGATTGAAAGATGAAGTTCGTAATCTGAAAGGAAAGTGTAATCTTTTAAAGCAGGAGCTGTTGCAAAAGAAGCTTGCCGGGACGCCGGCGGATACGGAAGACCTTTTCTTTTTTGAAGACGAGCTTGAGACGAGTGTTCTCCGTCATATCATTAACGAAGAAGTGAACAGGCGAAGCGGCTATGTTGCCGGTTTTGTCGGAAACGATGAAAAGGGCTATTCCACTATCATCGGAAGTGCCGGGAAGGACTGCCGGGAACTGTTAAAGCGCCTGCAGGATACGCTTTTGGCTAAAGGCGGTGGCAAGCAGGAGATGATTCAGGGATCGATCCCATCCACAAAGGACAAGATCACGACAGTTCTTAAGGAGATCTTATGATAGCGGAGCTTTTGATTATCTGCCCGCTGATCTTTCTTGCGGGCTATGTCGATGCGATCGCGGGTGGCGGCGGACTGATCTCCCTGCCTGCTTATATGATCGCCGGTTTTCCGGTGCATGCGGCGATCGCAACCAATAAAGTCAGCTCCTCCATGGGCACGACGATGTCAACCTATCGCTATTGGTACAAAGGCTTCGTTTCGTTCCATAAAGTACTGCCGGTCATTGTTTTCTCATTCTGCGGATCGGCGATCGGTGCACAGCTGGCGCTTCTGATCAGTGATTTCTGGTTCAAGATCCTGATGCTGATCGTACTGCCGCCACTGGCGTATTATGTGACAAAAGAAAAGAGTTTTGATAAGCAGCGCGCACCATATAAGAAGGTCAAGACGTTCCTCTTATCGGCGCTGATCGCATTTGTTATGGGGATCTATGACGGGATGTACGGCCCGGGGGCGGGCACCTTTCTGCTGCTTCTCTTAACCGGCATCGCGCATCTTGACTTAGCGCATGCAAACGGAACATCCAAAGCGATCAATCTGTCAACAAACTATGCGGCTGTGCTCGTATTTCTATATAATGGTCGTGCGGATATCATGGTCGGGCTGATCGCGGGCGCATTCAGCATTCTCGGGAATTTCCTGGGAGCCCGTCGCTTTGAGCGATACGGCGGCAGGTCGGTACGGCTGCCGATGATCCTGGTGCTATCGGTATTTTTTGTTAAGATCATATGGGAATTTTGTGCATAATGTAAAGGAGGAGATTCGATGCATCTTCTTGTATCGGGATTATCTGTCGGAAAGGATGGAAAAAAGACGGCGTATGTGCGCCTGGAAGATGGAGAGAGCTTCGCGGAAGGGCGTATTCCGGACTGTGTGATCATCCGTAACGGCGGTTTTGACGAGACGCAGCTTTCAAAGCTGACTGTCTATATGCACGACCATCTCGATGAACTGATGGAGCAGGCGAAGGGCGTGAATCCTCTGAAGGCGCTCATGCAGACAAGTCAGAAAACGCGCCCGACCGGAGCGGACGGACGCATTATCATAAAAGAATAGTTATAAACATCAGAAAAGGCTGATCCTTCGCGGATCAGCCTTTTTTACATGATTGATATCGAGGCATCACTTCTTAAAGAAGTAGTCGCGTGTCAGCTTCGCAGCAACACCTGAGAGCGCAAACAGCGAGATAAAGTTCGGGATTGCCATCAGACCGTTTAAGGTATCTGCGATATCCCATACGACATCGACGGAAAGAACGGACGCGATGATCACAACGAGCACGAACAGTGCCTGATAGATCCGGATTGCCTTGCTTCCGAAGATATACTGCGCACATCTGGTTCCGTAGAGAGCCCATCCGATCAGGGTGGAAAAAGCAAACAGCATCAGCGAGATTGCAACGAACATGGAAGCGATCTTTTCACCGAATACCGTCGCAAATGCCGCAGTGATGAGCTCGGAACTCGGCTTCACACCAAAGTTGATATCGATGCCACTGCAGATGATGCAAAGTGCTGTCATCGAGCAGATCACGATCGTATCCGCAAATACTTCAAATACACCGAACATACCCTGATCGACAGGGGATTTGGTGTCGGCTGCCGCATGCGCGATCGCTGCGGTACCGAGGCCGGCCTCGTTGGAGAAGGCGCTTCGGCGAAGACCCCAGATGATCGTTTCTTTTAACGCGATACCCGCGGCTGCGCCGCCTGCCGCTTCCGGTGTGAAAGCGCAGGAGAAAATCATCTTGAACGCAGGAAGTATATTCTCTGCATGTGTCACGATGACGCTCAGTGTAACGAGGATATAGAGAAGGCACATGAACGGGATCAGTCTTTCGGTTACGGTTCCGATCCTCTTGATGCCGCCGAACAGGATCAGCGATACAAGGATGGCTACGATGATACCGGTTGTCAGGCTGATGGATGTCAGGTCGTCTTTCATTTCGGGCTTGAAGCTGACGATCGCATTGCCGACGCTCGATACGACGGAATTGACCTGTGAGCCGTTACCGATACCGAAGCAGGCAAGCGCCGCAAGACCGGCAAACAGATAGCCGAGCCAGCGCCACCGCACACTCAGGCCGTTCTTGATCGAATACATCGGTCCGCCGACCCAATCGCCGTGCGGATCGCGTTCTCTAAAGTGAATGGAGAGCGTAACCTCGGTGTACTTGATGATCATCCCCATGAGGGCTGCGAGCCAGAGCCAGAAAACGGCGCCGTAGCCGCCGAGGGCGATCGCCTGGGAAGTGCCGACGATATTGCCGGTGCCGACTGTTGCCGCAAGAGCGGTCGTAACGGCCTGGAGCGGTGTGACTGCACCGTCGCCGGCTTCTTTTTTATGAAACATACGCCCGATCGTGTGGCGCATGATATATGCGAATTTGGTGAACTGGATCCCTCTGTGACGAACGGTCAGATAGAGACCGCCGATAATGGAGCAGGGCAGAAAGATATAGAGCCATGCGACCGTATTCAGAGTGCCCGTAAAAAAGTCAATAAACGCTTGCATACGTTTTGAATGTTCCTTTCTTTCCTTTGTTTTCAGTCTGCTTTTTTGCACGCTTGCATTTTTTTTAATACAAGATTAACGCCTGTCATGAAAGGCTGCGCAAAAGACTTTCCTATTATAGCACGAAAACCCTTGAAAATGTAGGCTTTTTTCGCAGCGTGACTGCATTGAAAATGCCTTTTATAAAAAGTTAAAAAAATAACGGTGCTGATAAAAAATAAACGATTATTTTAATTAACACAGCCCAGTTTTATAATAATTTTATGAAAATAATAATCATTTTCAGATAGGAGGGGTTGCATAAATGAAAAAGGATCGTAAGAATCCAAGTGAAGTGACTGAGCCGATGGTCGCGTTTGTGGCTTGCGCCGGTCATGCAGCGGGAAAAGAACGATTCTCCGATTCCTGTACGTCCTGCGCCGAAGCGGTGGAGAAGGGCTTTGTGCGCGGCGAATGCAGAAGCGGATGTGTCGGTGTCGGTTCCTGTATTGAATCCTGTAAAAAGGGTGCCATGCGACTGGAAGACGGTCAGATCATAATTGATCGCGATAAGTGTGACGGTTGCGGCGACTGTGCAAAAGAGGGTGTCTGCCCGCAACATCTGATCCGCATGATACCGGCAGATGCAACAAACTTTATTCCCTGCTCTTCAACGGAGCCGGATGAAGACGTTGTCAGAGCAACCTGCGGATACGGCTGTATCGCATGTGGGGAATGCGAGAGAGCTTGCCCGGAAGGTGCCGTTACGATTCAGAACAATCATGCGGTTATCGATTATGACAAGTGTGTCGGCTGCGTAGCTTGCACCGTAAAGTGTAAAAAGAAGATCATCGTAGATACCGAGCATGAACTGCCGGTACTCAAGGATAAAGTCGCATTCGTTCGCTGCAGCGGCGGATCGCGTGCATCGAAACTTTTCAAGGATCTGGGGATCCAGACCTGCGAAGAGGCGGCAAAGATGGATGCAAAGGAACTCGGCATCTGTACGACGGGATGCTGCGGACAGGGAAGCTGCACCGCTGTATGCCGTTACGGCGCGATCAGCGTTGTGAACGGAACTGCCGTTGTCGATCCGGAAAAATGCGTCGGCTGCAAGGATTGTACCTATGCATGTCCGAAGCATCTGATCACGATCGTTCCTTATAAAGGCATGAAACTGGTTCCGTGCTCATCGACGGATGATTATGAGGATAAAGCCGCTGTCTGTGATTCCGGCTGCATCGGCTGCGAAGACTGCAAGAACAACTGTCCGAACGGTGCGATCTTCATGGAAGAGAAGCATGCCGTGATCGATCCGAACATCTGCGAAGACTGCAATATGTGTCAGTACGTATGCCAGCGCAATGTCATCAAAGAGCAGGAAGTACCCGAGTACATCTTTAAGCAGCGCGAAGTACTGGGTCTCGGGGAAGGAGAGTGAGCGGAATGAGAAAACTGAAAACAATGGACGGTAATACCGCTGCGGCTCACGTAGCATATGCGTTTTCCGAAGTTTCTGCAATCTACCCCATCACACCGTCATCACCCATGGCTGAAAACATGGATGAATGGGTAGCCCAGGATCGTAAGAATATATTCGGTGAAAAAGTAAAGATCGTGGAGATGGAGTCCGAAGCGGGCGCTGCAGGCGCTGTTCACGGATCGATCTCAGCAGGTTCCTATACGACGACGTTCACGGCTTCTCAGGGTCTTCTTTTGATGATCCCCAACATGTACAAACTGGCCGGTGAACAGACGCCGACCGTATTCCATGTGGCGGCCAGAGCGCTTGCGTCCCACGCCCTTTCGATCTTCGGCGATCATTCCGATGTTATGGCATGTCGTCAGACCGGTTTTGCCATGCTCTGCTCCAACAGTGTACAGCAGGTAATGGATCTTGCCGCGGTCGCACACCTTTCGACGATCTCCGGCAGAATTCCGATGATGCATTTCTTTGACGGCTTCAGAACTTCTCACGAGTATCAGAAGATTGAGACGTGGGATTACGACGAGCTTAAAGAGATGGTTGACTGGAAAGCGGTCAAGGCATTCCGCGATCGTTCCATGAACCCGAACCACCCGCATTCGATGGGTAGTGCAGAGCAGCCGGAAACCTTTTTCCAGCATCGTGAGGCAAGCAATAAGGCGTATGACGAGACGCCGGATATCGTTGCTTCCTACATGGACAAGATCAATAAGAAGATCGGCACGGACTATAAGCCTTTCAACTACTACGGCGCAGAGGATGCAACAGAGATCCTGATCGCAATGGGCAGTGTCTGCGACGCGGCGGAAGAGCTCATCGATTACCTCAATGCAAACGGCAAGAAGGTCGGCATTGTAGAGGTGCATTTGTTCCGCCCGTTCTCGAAGAAGTATTTTACACAGGTGATCCCGAAGACCGTGAAAAAGATCGCGGTTCTTGATCGTACCAAAGAGCCCGGCAGTATCGGCGAACCGTTGTTCCTCGATGTTTGCTCCGCTCTGCAGGATACGGAATGGTCAAAATGTCTGATCTGCGGCGGTCGTTACGGCCTTGGCTCCAAGGATGTGCAGCCGGGTGATATCCTTGCCGTATATGAGAACCTTTGGAGTAAGAACCCTAAGCGCACGTTCACGATCTCCATTACGGACGATGTGACCAATCTGTCTCTTCCGACCACGTCCAATCCGGATGTTGCACCGAAAGGCACAAATGCCTGCAAGTTCTGGGGCCTCGGCGCAGACGGTACGGTCGGCGCGAACAAGAACAGTGTTAAGATCATCGGTGACCACACGGATAAATTCGTACAGGCATACTTCCAGTACGATTCCAAGAAGTCCGGCGGTGTGACGATCTCGCATCTGCGCTTCGGCGATTCACCGATCCGTTCGACTTATTACGTTAAGCAGGCAGATTTCGTTGCCTGCCACAACAGCGCATACCTGACCAGATACAACATGGTTGAGGACGTTAAGCCCGGTGGCTACTTCCTCTTAAACTGCGTCTGGTCCGATGCAGAGCTCGAAGAGCATCTGCCTGCGAAGGTAAAACGCTATATCGCAAACAACAACATCCAGTTCTACACATGCGATGCGGTCTCCCTTGCAAAGAAGGTCGGCCTCGGCGCGCGGAGGACCAACTCCGTATTGCAGGCAGCTTTTTTCAAACTGGCCAATATCATTCCGATCGATGATGCCGTTCGCTATATGAAGGATGCGATCGAGCATACCTATGCGAAGAAGGGACAGAATATCGTTGATATGAACAACGCCGCTGTCGATGCAGGC
The DNA here is from genome assembly GCA_024684675.1 of Lachnospiraceae bacterium. Classification (GTDB taxonomy): domain Bacteria; phylum Bacillota; class Clostridia; order Lachnospirales; family Lachnospiraceae; genus VSOB01. The sequence continues at coordinate 1,250 of JAIKWO010000195.1, read as the reverse complement.
GTAGAGAGCGTTCATAAAGTAAAGATCCCGGCATCCTGGAAGAAGGTTGCGGATGATCCCGCACCGGCACTTCTCATCGGCCGCGATCAGTTCACGACGGATTATGTAAACAACGTTCTGGTTCCGACCAACACCTTAAACGGTGATGCGGTTCCCGTATCCGTCTTCCTCGATACGCAGAACGGTATGCTTCCTGCCGGCACATCGGCATTTGAGAAGCGCGGTATTGCGGCTGATCTGCCTCACTGGTGCGGCGGCAACTGTATGCAGTGCAACATGTGCTCGATGGTCTGCCCGCACGGCGCGATCCGCCCGTTCGTCCTGACGGAAGAAGAGGCGAAGAACGTGCCCGAAGCGCGTCCGATGAAGGGCGTCAAGGACAAATACTTCGTGATCGCGATCTCCGCAAAAGACTGTACCGGATGCGGTTCCTGCGCGCAGGTATGCCCGGCGAGAAAGAAAGCGCTTGAGATGCAGCCGACGGACGATGCATACATGAACGCAGAGCAGGATACATTTGACTACCTGTTTGCGGATGTTCCGGAAAAAGAACTGCCGTTTACCGAAGAGACCGTTAAGGGCGCACAGTTCAAGCAGCCGCTTATGGAATTCTCCGGCGCTTGCCCGGGCTGCGGCGAGTCACCGTATGCGAAGCTGGCAACGCAGCTGTTCGGCGACCGCATGTTCATCGCGAACGCAACAGGATGCTCCTCTATCTGGGGATGTTCCGCACCGAGCAGTGCTTACACGGTCAACAAAGAAGGCAAGGGACCTGCATGGGCCAACTCCCTGTTTGAAGACAACGCAGAGTTCGGTCTTGGTATGGTTGTATCCGTCAATGCAAGAAGAAATGAGCTGAAGAGCGCGGTTACAAGGATTGTGAAGAAGGCGGGCACACCTGCCGAGAACTGGCTTTCCTTCATGGATGATCCGCGCGGCTCCAAGGTTTGCGGCGATCTTCTTTTGGAGAAGATCAAACCGATGGCAGACAAGGATCCGGATGCACGCTTTATCATGGACAATGCCGACCTCCTCGGCAAGCCGTCCATGTGGATCTTCGGTGGTGACGGCTGGGCTTATGATATCGGCTACGGCGGACTTGATCATGTACTTGCCTCCGGAGAAAATGTAAATGTTCTCGTATTCGATACGGAAGTTTACTCCAACACCGGCGGTCAGTCTTCGAAGTCAACGCCGATCGGTGCCGTTGCAAAATTTGCGGCATCCGGTAAGGCTGTTAAGAAAAAAGA
>JAIKWO010000186.1 GCA_024684675.1 Lachnospiraceae bacterium | reverse complement strand
GGATCACACGGAGGTGATATGAGATGACTCTAGAACCGATCAGCAGTGCAATGACATATCAGGCACAGACACAGGCACCCCGCGCTACAGAGAGCGCACCAAAGGTAAACAAGGATGTGACACCGGATGCCCCGAAGATGGCTGACACCCAGACAGTATACGTTAAAGAATCCCAGATGAAGGATGACGAAAACGGCGGCAGAGAGAACGAAGCGCAGCAGCGTCAGCCTTCCAATGAGAATATCAAGAAAGCGCTCGAGAATATCGCCAGCAAGATTGGCAATTCGGAAGCGATCTTTGGCATCCATGAAAAGACGAATCGTGTCACGATCAAGATCGTGGACAAGGACACCAAAGAAGTGATCCGCGAATTCCCGCCGGAGAAGACTCTTGATATGATCGCAAAGGCTTGGGAACTTGCCGGTATCATGGTAGACGAAAAGAGATAGGAGGATACCGATATGCCGATGAGAATCACCGGACTTGCATCCGGACTCGATACGGAATCCATGGTAGCCGAGCTTGTAAAAGCTTCCAGTGGTAAGAAAACAAAGCTCGAAAAAGAGCAGACCAAGATGGAGTGGAAGCAGGATGCATGGAAGTCCATTAATACAGAGATCAAAAATTTCTATACACAGCAGACCGCAAAGCTTAAATTCTCCAGCGCATACGCGAAGAAGAAGACAACCGTAGCGGACAGCAAGATCGCAACAATCGTTGCCGGCGACAATGCCGTAAACGGTACGCAGACACTTTCCGTACAGTCACTTGCAAAGACGGCATATTTAACGGGCGGCAAGATCAATGCTTCCTCGACCGTTAAGAGTGATACCAAGCTTTCTGATGTACTTGGGATCGGCGAGGATGAAGAGATTACCTTTACCCTGAACAACGGTACGGAAGATGTGGAGATCAAGCTGACCGGTAATCAGACGATCGCTAACCTTGCATCCCAGATGACCAAGGCGGGTGTGAATGCAACGTTTGATGAGAAGAACCAGAGATTCTTCGTAAGTGCACTCGAAAGCGGCAAGGATAGCGATTTTTCCTTTACCGCGACAAGTGCAAACGGACTGAACGCTTTATCGAAGCTGGGGCTTCTGACAGGCGATGATCTGAAGAATAATGCAGCATTGGACAGTGCGAAGGCACTCCTTAACATGTCGGACGACGACATCAAAGCAACGTCAGAATATAACGAACTGTATCTTGCAAAGCTGGCGGCTATCGAAGAAGCCGACACGGAAGGGACCAAGACACCGGAAGAGAAGGCTGAAGAAGCACAGAACGCAGTTCTGTCACAGATGAAAGCTTCCGCGCAGGCAGCGGTTGATGCAGCGGGTGATGTGGCAAGCGCAGGCGCAGTCAAGATCAAAGGTCAGAATGCACAGATCACCTTAAACGGTGCAGTGTTCGAATCCAATACAAATTCGTTCAGTATCAACGGTCTTACCATCACCGCTACGGCAGTGAGCGAAGTGACCGGAACGGACAGCGAAGGAAACAAGATTTACGCAGAGACCGCGATCAACACAGCGGACGATGTGGATGCGATCTACGATACGATCAAATCGTTCTTCAAGCAGTACAACGAACTCATCACCAAGCTCGATAAGCTTTACAACGCAGAGTCTTCCAAAGGGTACGAGCCCTTAACGGACGATGAAAAGGAAGCGATGAGCGACGATGAGATCGAGAAATGGGAGAACAAGATCAAGGATGCGCTCCTTCGAAGAGACGGCAACCTCAATACGATCATCAATACCTTAAAGACCGGCATGCTTGAAAGCTTTACGGTCGGTGATGAGAAGCTTTCGCTTTCCACTTTCGGCATCGCAACACTCGGATACTTCGATGCCGCAGACAATGAGCACGGCTGCTACCATATCGCGGGAGATCCGGACGATGCATCCGTTACGGATACGAAGGATAAGCTAAAAGCAGCGATCGCAGAAGATCCGGCGCGTGTAACAAGCTTTTTCCAGCAGTTGACATCGTCTCTGTACAACAAGCTCAATAAGCTCTCCGCACATACGGAGAACAGATCCTACGGTTCGTTCTACGACGATACCAAGCTTTCCAAGGATTACAAGGAATACAAGTCCAAGATCTCGAAAGCCCAGGACGAGCTGACAGACATGGAAGACCGTTACTATAAGCAGTTTGCCAATATGGAAACCGCACTTGAGAAGTTGAATTCACAGCAGAATTACGTAAGCCAGCTGTTTGGCAACTAAATTGAAGCCACCAAACAGAAACAGCGAATAAGGAGGTTCACTTTATGGCATTACCCAACGCATACGCACAGTACCAGAATACAAAGATCCAGACCGCTTCCAAAGCGGACTTAACACTTCTTCTTTATGAAGGCGCCATCAGATTCTGCAACATTGCGATCATGGGCGTAGAAGAGAAAAACATCCAGAAGGCACACGACAACATTCGCAAGACGCAGCGTATCATCGAAGAGTTTAAGTACTCTCTGGATCATAAGTATCCCGTAGCAGAAGACTTCGAGCGCGTATACGATTACATGCTTTTCCGTCTGCAGGAAGCAAATTTCCACAAAGACCGTGAAGATCTTGAAGAAGTATTAAAGCACCTTCGCACCATGCGTGATACATGGAAAGAAGTGATGAGGACGGCACACAGCAACGCTTCATGAAGGGAAGAAGACCATGACGGAGTCGGAAAATAGCGGCATCAAGGGATACCTTGATATTCTGATCGACAGTCTGGAGCGCAAGAAGGAGATTCTTGAACTGATCCGGGCTGAGAACGAGAAGCAAGCTGCGACGCTGAAAAAAGAAGAAGGCCTTGCGATTTTTGATGCATGTGTCAAAGAAAAGGAAAAGCTTCTGGAAAAACTCGAAAAGCTGGATTCCGGTTTTGACACGGTCTATGCAAGGATTCACGATCGATTGCTTGAGACCAAGGAAGAATTCCCGGTCGAGATTCGGGAACTCCAGCGGCTCATCACGGAAGTGACGGAGATCGGCGTATCGATCACCGCTTCCGAGCAGCGCAACAAAGTACTCGTGGAGAATTACTTCTCTTATCTGAAACAGCAGAACACGGCTGCAAAACGCAGCGTGCAGGTCGCAACGCAGTACTACCGCTCGATGAGTGGCGCAGCGTACCCCGCAGACAGTCAGCTTGATTTTAAAAAGTAAACATGCATATGAATAAGCCAATTCTATCAATAGGGATCCTTGTATCGGGTCCCTATTATCAGGTTAAGAAAACAATTGATTCGCTCGCGCCGATCCGGCGCGCGCTCCCCTGCCAGCTGATCATCACCGATACCCGCCTTGAGCCCTCGGGGACGGGGTTGATGGCTCATTTTTCCGGGGATGAACCCTCGGGGACGGGGTCAGTGGCTCATTTTTCTCATGATGAGCTTACGGCATATCTAAAAAAAGAGGCGGACGTCTACGATACCTTCACGTGGATAAACGACTTCGCCGCGGCGCGCAATGCGAACCTAAAGCATGCGACCGGCAAGTGGTATCTCTATCTCGACGATGACGAGGTGATCACGGAAGGTGTCGCGGATTTTGTCGCCTTTTTTCGTGGAAAAGAAATTGATGCGTATGACAGCGGCGAATACATCCAGCGCAATCATACCGACCGGACGGGCGAGCATTACAACGACTACTACGTGCAGCGCATAAAGCGGCTGACGCCTGATGCAAGGTTTGTTGGCAGGATCCATGAGTATATGGCGCCGTATCCGGATCGCGTTGTCGTCTTTCATCTCGTGGCGGATCATTATGGCTACGTGTTTGATACAGAGGAAGAGAAAAAGGCGCATGCCAAGCGTAACCATGATCTCTTGACGGCGCTTCTTGCTGATGAGCCGGAGAATCTTCGCTGCAGGCAACAGCTGTTGCTGGAAGGTGTAAACGAGGAAGATTCGGCAGCGTTTGCGAAGATGGCATTGGAGAATTTGGAGCACATCCCGGGGCATGAAGAGGCACATGAGATTCCGATGATCTGGGATCTTTACGGCGGGGCGGTTTACGCGCTTACAAGGATGCTTGGACTGCCGGATGCAGAGGATGTGGAGGCGTGGCATCTTGGTGGATCGAAAGGAAACTTGGGATGCGGGGCGGATATCGCTAAAGAAGCAGATGGGGGATTCGAGGATATCGGTGTGGCTGACGGACGATTTGTGTGTCTGTCGAAGCTATATAAAGTGATCGAGTGCGTCTGCAAGGAAGGCCTTGCGTACAAAGACGCCGGCAATATGATGAAAGCCGCAATGGAACGCGGGCTTGCGATTCTATATGCGCATGCGGGTAGATTCGGCGAGGCGGCAGCAGCTCGGGCGCGATTTGAAGACTATCGCCGGGCGGCACTTGACGATACCAATGCCCTGCAGCGTGAGAAGAGCGCATCGTTTATTATGCTTGCATCGAAGAATCCGTTTGCGGATCGGCAGTGGTTTTCAGGTGCTTCTGGAGAAAAGGGTGCAGGCCTCAAACCTCCGATCCTCTCGATCGGCATGCTCGTATCGGATAGTAAGCATACAGCGAAAGCGGCGCTTGGTGCGCTGCGGTATTTGCAAAGTGTTTTGCCATGCGAGGTCATCGTGACGGACACAAGGAAAATGAGCTCTGAGGGACGGGGTTCGGGGCTCATCTATCATGCGTTTACATGGTGCGATGACTTTGCGGCGGCGCGGAATGCGAACCTAAAGCATGCGACGGGCGAGTGGTATATGTTTCTGGATGATGACGAGCTGTTGACGGATGTTACGAACCTGGTGGGCTTCTTTGAGAGCGGCGCCTACAAGGATGCGGACGCGGGCGAGATCATAATCAGAAGCTATGATGATTACGCAAGAAGCGGCTATTCGGATGCATGGCTGACAAGGCTTCGGAAGCGGACAGATGAGCTTCACTTTGAAGACTGTATTCATGAGCATTTTGAACCGCAACCCGAAAAAAGCGTACGGATCCATACGATCGCGGATCATTTCGGATATGTGTATCCGGATGAAGAAGCGAAGAAGGCGCATGCGAAGCGTAACCGCGATCTGCTCCTGAAGATGCTTGCAAAGGATTCGAAGAACCTTCGCGCAAGGGAGCAGATGCTCTTAGAGTACGAGACGGCGGAAGATTACGAGGGACTATTTACATTTTCGCAGGAGTCGCTTGACATCTCAAAGGACATGAACGGGCGGTATGAGACTCCGTGCGTCTGGGCGTTTATGGGAGCCGGCGCGCGTGCACTGTCTGAACTGGAGCGATTCGATGAGCTGGAAAAATGGTGCGAAAAGTGCCTTTCGGATGACAGGACCGGTGCAATGTGCAAAGGGCTCCTTCTTGGAACGCTTTCCGAGATCCGGTTTGGATCAAAACGCTACGAAAGTGCACTAACTCTGATCGGGGAATATGAGAAGGCGCACGCATCGGAGGACCCTACCGGCGACTACTATCATATGGAGGAAGGCGTACCGTTTATTGGCGCGGCATTTTCTCAAAACTGGATCACGCGGATTGAAAAAATGCGCACGGAATGCGAGCAGCTTCTATATATGAAGAAAGAGCTTCTTTCAAAGATCGAAGCACTGGAACAAGCAGGGCAGCAGAATGTTGCGGACGCTCTCAGAAGCCAGCTCAACCACCTTTTCACCTATTAGAAAGGCCATTCTGAATTTTTTTTAAAATGTAAAAAAATTTCATATTATGTTAAGGAAACGGAAATCATCGGTCGATATATAAATTGAGTAATTCATCAATTACTTTATCAATCGATGATTTTGCTTGTGGTGCGTACGATCATTAGAAAATCATCCATCTGAGTGGCAAGGATGCCACCTGACAAGTTTCAAGGAGGAAAAAATATGGTAGTACAACACAATATTACAGCTATGAATGCCAACAGAATGTTGG
>JAIKWO010000164.1 GCA_024684675.1 Lachnospiraceae bacterium | reverse complement strand
TTGCAATTAGACTTTCCTAATTCTGTTGTTCGAGTGGGCATTACGGCGGGGGCGTCAACCCCGAACAATATTATTGAGGAGGTTCAAAATAATGTCAGAATTAACTTTTGAACAAATGCTTGACGAATCATTCAAAACAATTAAATCGGGGGAGATAGTAGAAGGCACAGTCATCGACGTTAAGCCGGATGAGGCGATCCTGAACATCGGATATAAATCCGACGGTATTCTTTCCCGCCATGAGTACACAAACGAACCTAATGTGGATCTTACAACCATGATCAAGGTCGGCGACACCATGGAAGTTAAGGTGTTTAAGGTAAACGACGGCGAAGGCCAGGTTTTACTTACATACAAGAGACTTGCTGCTGACAGAGGCAACAAGCGTATCGAAGAAGCATTCAATAACAAAGAAGTCCTGAAAGCAAAAGTTGCACAGGTTCTCGACGGCGGTCTTTCCGTTGTTGTTGAAGAGATCAGAATATTTATTCCCGCAAGCCTTGTTTCCGACACATATGAGAAGGACCTTACAAAATATGCGGGTCAGGAGATTGAATTCGTAATTAGCGAATACAATCCGAAGAGAAGAAGATACATCGGCGACCGTAAGCAGCTTATTGTTGCGAAGAAAGCCGAGATGCAGAAAGAGCTTTTCGCAAAGATCAAAGAAGGCGATGTTGTTACGGGTACCGTTAAGAACGTAACAGATTTCGGTGCATTCATCGATCTGGGCGGCGTAGACGGACTTCTTCACATCTCCGAGATGAGCTGGGGTCGTGTTGAGAATCCGAAGAAAGTCTTCAAAGTCGGCGACGAGCTTAAGGTTCTCATCAAAGAGATTTCCGGAACAAAAGTTGCTCTTTCTCTTAAATTTGCTGATGCAAATCCCTGGAAAGACGCAGCATCCAAATATGCGGTCGGTAATGTTGTAACAGGTAAAGTTGCGAGAATGACTGATTTCGGCGCATTTGTTGAGCTTGAAACAGGTGTGGATGCACTCCTTCATGTATCCCAGATCTCCAAAGAGCATGTTGAGAAGCCGCAGGATGTTTTGAAGGTTGGCGAAGAAGTAACTGCAAAGGTTGTTGACTTTAACGAAGAAGGCAAGAAGATCAGCCTGAGCATCAAAGCATTGCTTGCTCCTGAACCCGCTCACGAGAAGAAGGAAGATGAGGATGCTGATGTCGTATCCGTAGATATCGACGCAGTGATCGCACAGGAAGACGTTAAGGAAGAATAATTTTTAAGCAGTAGCGGTAGTTGTCATCAGGTCAAATAAGTAAAACCGGAGGCTGAGAATATGGAATACGATTATGAGTATTTAAAAAAGGCAGTTTACGATCTTACCAAGATTGATTTGAACGCTTACAAAGAGAAGCAGATGAAGCGTCGTATCGATACGCTGATCGCAAAAAACGGGATCAAGGGATACGATAAGTATATCGAAGTTCTGAAGAAGGACAAAGAAAGATTTGAAGAGTTTGTCAACTATCTGACTATCAATGTGTCTGAGTTTTATCGCAATCCGCAGCAGTGGGATGTGATGGACAAAGATATTATTCCCGAGCTGATTCAGAAGTTTGGCAAGAACCTGAAGATCTGGAGCGCAGCCTGCTCGACAGGCGACGAGCCGTATTCACTTGTTATGGCGCTCAGCAGACATTTGCCGCTCAATCAGATCAAGATCTTCGCAACTGACCTTGATAAGCAGGTTATAGCGGCTGCTAAAGCCGGCCTTTACTCTGAAAAGAGTATTGCTGCCGTTCCGAAGGACTTGAAAGAGAAATACTTTACAAAGATCGGTTCTTCCTACAAGATCTCGGACGAGATCAAAGCGCGTGTTGAGTTCAAAGAGCACAATCTTTTGAAAGACACCTATCCGACGAACTATCATATGATCGTTTGCAGAAACGTTTTGATCTATTTCACGGAAGAAGCCAAAGATGAAGTGTTCCGTAAATTCCAGAAATCGCTTTCCTCAGGCGGTATCCTCTTTATCGGAAGCACGGAGCAGATCATCAATTACAAAGAAGTGGGATTGGACAGAAAGAGTTCGTTCTACTACGTTAAACCGTAAGAAATGAAAAGGTACCCGACATCGGGTACCTTTTTTTTATGTCATTTTAGCTTTGTCAGCATCATCTGGAGCACATGAGCCGCGTACTGATTAAAAAGAATGCGGTCTTTTTTCATGTCTTCGGTAAGCTCGAAGAAAAGCTCTTTGGAAGCGTAGTCTCGTTTGAAGTAGGGTTCATAGAGATCATTCCATTCACGAAGAAAGGTTGAATTCTTTCTTGTGTAGCACGTGGAGGCTTTCGCTTGAACGCGGTGGTCTTTATCGACAAACGAAGCAATCGATTTGTGCATGGCAACGTCTTCGATCGGAAGATAATAGTAATCCTTGTAATCGGAATAGAAGTATTTCATTTCTTCTTCATACAGCGGTACACGCAAGATCGCTTCATTGCCTTCTGCGCTAAAATAACACTCCTCGGCGGAAACGGAGATTTTCTTTACAAGAGCCGCAGGGAGTCGTAGCTTCATGTAGAGTTCGTTCTTTTGTGAGCCATTCTCGTCTTTGTAGTAGTTAGCCTGCACTTTTTTGACTTTGATCTCTTTAGAAAAAAGATCGCTGTATGCGAGTATCGGCATAAGCCCTAACATGCCCGCGATATCATCTGCGTTATGGCCGATGATAAAGCAGAACTTTTCACCGTCCGGCTGTCGTGTATATTCGTGATACATACTGATGAGCTGCCCGCCGTCAAACGGATCATTTCGATCGATCCCCAGGAATTCTTCGACGGTCTTTTGCTTGCAGTTCATAAGACCGAGAAAGCCTTTGATTGCGGAAGTACGCTGATAAAGATCAATTCCCTTAAAGGATGTAAGCGAAGAGGCAAGACCATGCTCTCGGCATTTTTCTTCGATAAAAGGGATGTCGAAATGGTTGCCGTTAAAATGGATTAAATATTGGTAATTTTTTGAAAAGTTTAAAAAACTCTCGATCACTTCTTTTTCGGATGAACGAGTATCGGCAAACCATTGGATCGTATGCCATCTCTCGTCCTGATAGTAAACGCATCCGATCAGATATAGAATTGCATTTTTAGCGGTAAATCCGGTTGTCTCGATATCCAGAAACAGCACCTTATCCAAGGGACATATTTCGTCCAGAGGATACGTTACAGATACCCCGTCAAGGGTCTTTTGGATCGTTTGCATGACGTGTTCCTCGTGTGGTTAATACTTGTTAAATTATTGTTATAATCATAGCATATTTTTGAAATTACCAGTAGTATTTTATTGAAAAAAATAGTATGATTAATTAGATATCGATTATCAACAATTGATTGATCGACATACGTTTTTAAGAGAAGAGAGAGGGGTAAGAAAAATGGCAAAATTGACATTTCCCGGTGGAATTCATCCGTACGACGGAAAAGATTTGTCAAAAGATAAGCCGATCACCGAGATTTTACCGAAGGGTGATCTTGTTTATCCGTTGTCACAGCACATTGGCGCACCCGCTACTCCTATTGTACAGAAGGGAGACCGCGTTCTGACCGGCCAGAAGATTGCCGAGGCGGGCGGTTTCGTTTCTGCACCGATCTATGCGACCGTATCCGGTACGGTTAAGGCGATTGAACCTCGCAGGATCGTTACAGGCGATAGCGTGATGAGCATCATTGTGGAGAACGACGGCCAGTACGAAGAAGTGGAGTATGCACCTGCTGATCTTGACGCTTTGTCTAAGGAAGAGATTATCGGCAGGATCAAAGAAGCCGGCGTTGTCGGCATGGGTGGTGCCGGATTCCCGACGCACGTTAAGCTTTCACCGAAGGAACCTGAAAAGATCGAATACGTAATCGCAAACTGTGCGGAATGCGAACCGTATCTGACCAGTGACTATCGCCGCATGATTGAAAATCCGGAACTTTTGGTGCAGGGTCTTCAGTGCATCTTAAAACTGTTCGACAATGCACGCGGAATCCTTGCGGTTGAAGATAATAAGCCGGACGCGATCGAAGCGTTAAAGAAGGCTGCATCCGGAGTAGACAGAATCGAAGTTAAGGCTTTGAAGACCAAGTATCCGCAGGGCGCAGAGAGACAGCTTATTTATGCCGTTACCGGAAGAGAGATCAATTCTTCCATGCTGCCGGCTGACGCGGGTTGTGTAGTGGATAACGTTGATACAATCGTTTCCATCAACCAGGCTGTAAGAGAAGGTAAGCCTTTGATGCATCGTATCGTTACCGTAACCGGTGACGCGATCGCAGATCCGCGCAACTTTATCGTTCGCATCGGAACGAATTACAGCGAGCTGATCGAAGAAGCGGGCGGATTTAAACAAGATCCTGTGAAAGTTGTTTCCGGCGGACCGATGATGGGATTTTCATTATTTGGTCTGGATGTTCCGACAACAAAAACTTCTTCGGCGCTTCTTTGCATGACGCACGATGAAGTATCCGATCATGAACCCAGTGCCTGCATCAATTGCGGCAGATGTGTTGAAGCTTGTCCGGAAAGACTGCTTCCGAGTAAGCTTGCCGATTTTGCAGAGCATGGTGATATGGACAAGTTCAAAGCTTATGAAGGCATGGAATGCGTAGAATGCGGATCCTGCAGTTACGTGTGTCCTGCGAAGAGACAATTGACGCAGGAGATTAAGTCCATGCGTAAGACAGAACTTGCCAACAGAAAGAAAAAGTAGGAGGTAGAGCAATGAGTGATTTGATGAAAGTATCATCCAATCCGCATATCCGTGCCAAGGCTACGACGGGAAGCATCATGGCTTCAGTTCTCGCCGCAT
>JAIKWO010000191.1 GCA_024684675.1 Lachnospiraceae bacterium | reverse complement strand
AAATGATTCTTGTTCATCATTACTATTCGTGCTATACTAATAATTACAATTTGACAAATTTATATCAATCATTTTTTCACAGAAGGAGGAACATACAATGGCATTCGTTATCAACGATGGTTGTGTAAGCTGTGGTGCATGTGAAGGACAGTGCCCTGTAGGTGCTATCAGCATGGGTGACGGCAAGTTCGAGATCGATGCAGATAAGTGCATCAACTGCGGTTCTTGCGCAGGCGCTTGCCCGACAGGCTCTATCAGCCAGGATTAATCAAAATAAAAAAAGAGTCGCGCTTGCGGCTCTTTTTTATTGTCACAAATCATTTCATCTATCGATCTACGAATTTCTTTCAAAATCTACTTCACTACGATCTGGCAGCTCTTCATCACATCAAGCGCCTCCTTGTGAAGCTTTGGCGTTACGCCTGCACAGCAGCTGCTGTCCACCGTGATATCGGATTCATAGAAAGCAGCTTTCAGCATCAGTGCGTTGCTGATTACACAGATATCCGTACAGAAACCGATCAGCTCGATCGCGATGTCTTGCCCCACATAACGTTTCTTTAATGTGTCCACAAGCTCCTCAGAGCCAAATGTCGGCTTATCGATGATCGTTGCATCACCAAGCGCTGCCTTGATCTTCTCGTTGATCTCCCACCCGTTTGTTCCCTTCACGCAGTGGACAACAGGCAGAAAACGCCCCTCTCTGGTCTCTGAATAATTTGCTTCATGCGTATCACGCGTCGCATAGACATCTTCACGCGGATACGTCTCAATCTTCTTTACAACCACATCCACAGCCGCAGCCGCCTCTTTGGTACCAAGCGCCGCATCAATAAAATCGTTCTGGCAATCAATCACCACTAAAACCTTTTTCATAACCTCTCCTCCTCGTAAAAAAAGATCGGCCACACTTATCGGTGGCCGTGATCCAGATTTGCAAATTTTGTAAAATCGGGGAGCCATGCAAGCTCCGTTGTTCCGATCGGACCGTTCCTCTGCTTCGCAATGATGATCTCGGCAATGCCCTTTTTCTCTGTATCATGATTATAGTAATCATCACGATAAATGAACATAACAACATCGGCATCCTGCTCGATCGCACCGGATTCACGCAGGTCGGAAAGCATCGGCCTGTGATCCGGACGCTGCTCTACCTGACGGCTAAGCTGTGACAAGGCAAGCACAGGGACACTTAACTCTCTAGCGAGCGCTTTCAGTCCGCGCGAGATATCAGATATTTCCTGCTGTCTGGAATCAGATCTTCCGCTTCCTGTCATGAGCTGTAAATAGTCGATGATGATCATCTTTAAGCCATGTTCCAGCTTAAACTTCCTACATTTGGAGCGAAGTTCGGAAAGTGAAATACCGGGCGTATCGTCAATGATCAGGTTTGAATTACCGATGATGCCGGCGCTCTCGATCAGCTTCTCCCATTCCGAATCCGACAAGTTACCGGTACGGATATTTCCGGAATTGACTTTGGATTCCATCGCGAACAGACGGTTTACAAGCTGTTCTTTCGACATTTCCAGACTGAAGATCGCAACCGGAAGGTTGTTCTTAAAAGCAACGTATTCGGCGATATTCAGCACGAACGCGGTCTTACCCATGGAAGGACGCGCTGCGATGAGCACAAGGTCCGAAGGCTGCATACCGGCCGTACGATAATCCAGATCGATAAAGCCTGTTGCGATACCGGTAACGGGGCCCTTACTCTTGGAAGCTCGCTCGATCTTATCGATGGCGTTCATGACCACTTCACGAATCGGCACAAAATCACCCGTATTGCGCCTCTGAATGAGCTCAAATACGCGCTTTTCAGTATCCTCTAAGATCGTCTCCAACGGCTCCTTGGACGCGTAACAGTTATTGGCGATATCTTCATTTAAGCGAATCAACTTACGAAGTAATGATTTCTCCGCTACAATCTTCACGTAATACTTAATATTTGCGGAAGTCGGTACCGCGGTGACGAGTTCACCCATGTACTCCAGACTGCTCGTCTCGGGCGGCACATTTTTCTCACGAAGACGATTCTGCAGTGTGACAAGATCGATCGGCTGGCCCTCATCATTGAGCTCCACCATCGTATCAAAGACCACACCGTACTGCTTGTTGTAAAAATCATCCCCGGTGATACTTTCGGACGCAACAACGATCGCCTCGCGATCCATGATCATCGATCCAATCACAGACTGCTCCGCTTCCACACTATGTGGCAATATTCTTTTTAAGATTGCTTCTTCCATTTCTGCCATTGCGACGTCCTGTCCTTAAATGTATTTTAGGAAGTTCTCTTACGCTTCTTTCACATGCACTTTCAGTGTTCCGGTTACCTTTGGATGAATTTTCACACTTACTTCATATACACCGAAACTCTTGATCGCTTCAGGAAGCTGGATCTTCTTTTTGTCAATCTCCATACCGAACTGCTCTTTTGCCGCAAGTGCAATTTCTTTGGATGAAACAGATCCGAATACTCTGCCTCCTTCACCAGCCTTCATGGTCACTTCAACAGTCTTGGTAGACATATCTTTTGCAAAGGCCTGTGCCGCTTCCAAGTTCTCCTGTGCGACTTTCTCGTCATTTGCCTTCTGCAACTTCAAATCATTCAGATTCTTCCCATTGGCTTCTACCCCGATCTTCTTGGGAAGAATATAGTTCCTTGCATAGCCATCATTGGCCTCGATGATCTCGCCCTTTTTGCCGAGCGTTTTCACATCCTGTAACAGTATTATCTTCATTGCAGTTCACCCTCTTCTATCATTGCATCCAGCGTCTCTTTGATCAGATTCATCGCATCCTCAATCGTCGCACCTTCAAGTTGTACACCGGCGGTATTCATATGACCGCCGCCACCCATGCGCTCCATGATAATCTGCACGTTGACTTCATCAATCGAACGAGCGCTGATGAATATTCTATCCTGATAATCTGTCAAAATAAAGCTGGCTTTGATGCCTTTAATATTCAATAATTCATTGGCTGCCTGTGCGCCAACGATCGTCGGACTCTGTACGCCCTGCGCCTTGCAAACAGAAATTGCGTATACATCGCGATAAATCTGTGCATGGCTGACAGCATCCGCCTTCGCCTTGTACTCCGTTGCGTCTTCTCGGAAGAGTTTGCGGACACGTGTCACATCTGTTCCGTTGCGACGAAGATATGCCGCAGCTTCAAATGTACGTACGCCTGTTTTGGTCATAAAGTTGTTGGTATCAATCATAATGCCGGAATAGAGACAGTTAGACTCCTCATTACGCGGCTTGATGCCATCCTTTACATACTGCAGGATCTCTGTAACCATCTCGCAGGCACTGGATGCATATGGCTCGACGTAAGAAAGCGTCGCATTCTCGATTGTCTCCGTACCCTGCCTATGATGATCAAGCACAACAATCGACTTACAGGTACGTAACAGTTCCGGGCATTCCGTAATGCTCGGCTTATTTACATCAACAACGATCAATACACTGTTGGACGCTGCCGCCTCAATCGCCTGCGCATTGTTGATGATCATGTCTTCCTCGTATTCCGAATTGTTCTTCAGCATATCGATCAGCGGCTTCACAGATGTCGTCACTTCGTTTAAAACGATATGCGCTTTTCGATCCAATTCAAGCGCAATGCGGTAAATGCCGACCGCTGCTCCAAAGCTATCAACATCGGCCATTCGATGACCCATAACGATCACTTTGTCCTTAGAGGTAATGATCTCACTGAGTGCATGCGCTTTGACACGTGCTTTCACACGCGTATTCTTCTCCACCTGCTGGCTCTTGCCGCCATAGTAAGTAATGTTATCGGATGTCTTTACAACAGCCTGATCGCCGCCTCGTCCGAGTGCTAAATCGATTGCCGTTCTGGAGAACTCATAGTTCTGCGCATAAGACAGACCATCTAAACCTATTCCGATACTAAGAGTCACGGCCATTTCATTACCGATGTTAACAGTTTTTACATCGTCCAAAAGATCAAATCTCGATGCAGCGAGCTGAAGCACCGATTCCTTCCGAAGCACAATCAGGAATTTGTCCTTCTCAATCTTCTTGGTGATACCGTCAAGTGCAGCAATGTATTTATTGATCTTTCGATCAACAAGGGCTGTCAAAAGAGAACGACGCACTTCTTCTACGCTGTCAAGTGCTTCCTCATAGTTATCAAGATAGATCATGCCAACTGCGAGCGACTGGTTATCGTTCTCGCGAAGAGCAAGCTTTAATGCAGTATTATCAAAGAAGAACGCTGCGATCATATATCCGTTATAATCCGGTTCCTCTAAAATATCACTGTTTGCAGCCATATCCCGCAAGGATACTTTTTTCATATGAAGTTCAAATTCCCGATCATCGAATATAACATCCTCTTTCCATTCGTTCGAATCACTCAAGAGCTTTTCTTTCGTAATCGTCGGAAACAGATTCGTGATGACCTTTCGATAACCGTTTTCCTTATGAACAAGCAAATTGAAGGCATCATTGGACCACATCACTTTGCCACTCTCATCCATTAGGATATACGGTATCTCCATATCGCGAAGAAGCGCTCTCTGGATCTGGCCGTATTCAGTCGCAAAGCTGATCAGCTCATTCATGATGATGGGCTTATTGTAGAAAAGAAGGATCAGCACGACCGCAAAGTAGAACACCATGGCCCCGCTCATCAAAAATGCTGCTCGGATATCCAGGAAATAGATTCCCAGATTCACAAAAGCAAGCAAAATTCCAAGAAACAGGGAAGCCTGCAGATATACCCGAAGCCTCCCTTTGATCTTCATTCGTTTTTTCATATCAGCGCCTCTTAAATCAAGCCTTTCAAGCAAATGATATCATGTTTCAGTATAGCATATTTCCCGCATGCTACAAAGGATAAATCCGTTTCCCCAGAAGCCTCGTCTGATATTCGACCTCACTTAAAGGCTTATCGAAGAAATACCCCTGCGCCTTGTTGCATCCCTGTTCACGAAGGAATTCCACCTGTGCCGGAAGTTCAATACCCTCTGCCAGCACTTCCATTCCAAGATCTCTCACAAGCTTGATCACTGCGCAAATCAGCGTCACATCAGATTCCTGTTCTTTATCGGTCCTAATGTTATCCAGGAATGATTTATCAAGCTTAATCACGTTCGTATGCAGATTCTTCACGATATTCAACGAAGAATAGCCCGTACCGAAATCATCGATCGAGGTTGCCACACCGTTTGCGTTCATCGTATCAACGAAGTCCGAAAGTGCAGCAAAATCTTCATATCCGGATTCTTCCGTTAGTTCGATCTCGATATCGGATCGATTCACGGAATTCTCATCAATGATCGAAAGGATCCTCTCTGCAAAATTTGATTCATGTAAATGCAGTTTAGAAAAATTGACAGAAACCGGAACAGGATCAAGCCCGTATTGACGCCATTTATTCTGGTTTCTGCAGACCAGATCCAACATGTAATAATCCAGCGTACAGATCGTGCCTTCCTGCTCGAGAATCGGCACAAAATCACCGGGCGGAACAACGATTCCGCCGCGACGCCACCTCACAAGTGCCTCTGCACCACACAGCTGCCCCGTCTCAAGATTTACTTTCGGCTGGTAGAATGCTTCGAATTCCCTCTCGTTAATCGCTTTCGGAAAAAGAACCGATACTTCTTTTGCTCGGATCGAGTATTCCAACATACCAGGCTTAAAATAAACAAACTGCTCGGCCGCCGTACGCTTCGCATATTGAAGTGCTGCAGATGAACACATCAAAAGATCGCCCACCTGATCTCCCTGAATCGGGTGATAGATCCCGCATCGCATCGGAATCTCGACATCCTGCTCAAGACCTGCATGTTGCAGACGAATCTTTAGCTTAGACAAGAGTTCTAGATGCGCATCCAAATTCTGCTTTTTCACAAGTACAACAAAGTTGTCTCCACCGAGACGAACGATCAGTTCTTCTGCGTTCAATGAGAAGAAGACGATACGCACAAATTCTTTTAAGATATAGTCACCGTTGCGATCACCGTAAAAGCGATTGATATAACGGAAATTCTTGATATTTTCAAAGAGAGCGACAAACTCCGATAAACGGCGCGATTTCTCCAACATTGTACCGTACTGCATCAGTTTCTGCGTATTGTTTGCTCCGGTCATACTATCCACGAAAGCAGAACGGGAAAGCAGTTCTCCTACTCTGACACCCAACCCCCTAAGGTAAATGTAATCCATAATGATTTCCAGATACCTCTTCTCGTCATCAGACCAGGTATATCCCTTTACCGGATACCAGGTAAGTTGCAGCGTTCCTTTATTTACAAGTGAAAACTTGCGCTCGATCGGTTCAGCATCATATCCCTGAAAACCGGCATATACGACCTGCGTTTCCTTTGTCCCTTTCAGGTCAAAAACAGACGGCGGCGTATCGAGCATAACAAGAACACGTCCAAGGTGCAATTTATCTGCAACAAAAGACACCGCAGTAGAGATCATCTCCTGCGCTTCTTCAAGTGTTTTTGCTTCTTGTATCAGAGATTCCGTAAAATGATGGAGATCCGACGCACTCAGCATCTCTTTCATTGTTTACCCTCCGAGCATTTTCTTTCAAGCGAGAACACATTTAGACAATTATACTCATTAACATCATATCAAATTACAGAACTGATTTCCACAATCGGAAAAAGACTTCATCTCCAATATGCATTGAATGAAAAAGCACTCTTTGAGTCTCCTCAAAAAGTGCTTTTACAATTCATTCAATCCTTATTCACAAACATAAGGCATCAGTGCAATGTGTCTTGCTCTCTTAATTGCTACTGTAAGAGCTCTCTGATGCTTAGCGCAGTTACCTGTGATACGACGAGGAAGGATTTTGCCTCTCTCAGATACGTATCTTTTCAGCTTGTTTGTATCTTTGTAATCAATTACATTATCTTTGCCGCAGAAAACGCAAACTTTCTTTCTTCTGCGGATTCCGCCTCTACGCTTCATCGGTCCATCCGATCTCTCTGCTTTATTAAAAGCC
>JAIKWO010000062.1 GCA_024684675.1 Lachnospiraceae bacterium | reverse complement strand
GGGCAGCAGTTTTCCGTATCCTCTTATAATGTATTGTCGCCGGAAGATGCGACCTCCATGGAGCGATACCTTGCATCCGGTATTATCCGTGGGGTCGGCGCGACGCTCGCTGCACGGATCGTTAAAAAATTCGGCGATGATACGTTTCGTATAATAGAAGAGGAACCGGAGCGTCTTGCTGAGATCAAGGGTATCAGTGAGCGGATCGCGCGCGAGATCGCAACGCAGTTCGAAGAAAAGAAAGGGATGCGGGATGCGCTGATTTATCTGCAAAAATACGGAATCTCCAATGCTTTGGCAATTCGCATTTATAAAACATACGGTATGGGTCTTTACGGCGTCATGAATGAGAATCCGTATAGACTCGCGGAAGAAGTGGAAGGGATCGGATTTAAGATTGCAGATGAGATTGCACGGAAGATCGGTTTTCACACGGATTCCGATCACCGCATTCGAAGCGGTATTCTCTATACGCTTTTTCAGTCTGTGAATGATGGCAATTGCTATCTGCCGATCGATCTTCTTTTGGAAAAAAGCGGCGAGCTTTTGGAACTGGATCCCGAGATGATGCGTGTGCAAATTGCGAATCTCATGATGGATAAGAAGGTTGTCATCAAGAAAAAAGACGGGTGCGAGATCGTTTATTCGATGCCTTGCTATTATGCGGAATTAAACTGTGCCCGCATGCTGAAAGAGCTGAATATTGCGATAGAAGGTTATGAGATGCTTCCTTCCGAAGAGAAAAAGGTCCGCGAGAGGATCATGCGTCTTGAAGAGAGTATGGAGATCGAACTTGATGAGCTGCAACGTGATGCGGTTATGGCGAGTATCCGAAACGGAATCACGATCCTTTCGGGCGGTCCCGGTACCGGTAAGACAACGACAATCCGTACGATGATCGCCTATTTTGAACGGGAAGGAATGGATCTTATGCTTGCGGCTCCGACCGGACGCGCGGCAAAGCGTATGACGGAAGCAACGGGGTACGAGGCAAAGACGATCCACCGTTTGCTTGAATTAAACGGGATGAATGCAGATGATCAAAGACGTGCTGTGTTTGGCCGAAATGATGAGAATCCTCTGGAAACGGATGTATTGATCATCGACGAGATGTCGATGGTTGATATCAATCTCTTCCAAGCGCTGCTTCGCGCGGTGCCGGTCGGAACCCGTCTTGTGCTTGTGGGAGATATGAATCAGCTTCCGAGCGTAGGCCCGGGGCAGGTCTTGAAAGATCTGATCGCAAGCGGCGCTTTTCCTGTAATCATTCTAAAACGCATCTTCCGTCAGGCCGGTGAGAGCGATATTGTTGTGAATGCGCACCATATTAACAAGGGTGAACCAATCCGCATGGACAATAAGAGCAAGGATTTTTTCTTTCTGGAACGAAATGACAGAAATGTCATATACAAACATATGGTGCAGCTGATTACGGAAAAACTTCCCGGGTATGTACATGCTGATCCACTTGAAATACAGGTGCTCACACCAATGAGAAAAGGCGTTCTCGGTGTGGAGACGCTTAACACTGTCTTGCAGGAGTACTTGAACCCGCCGGAAAAAAAGAAGGAAGAAGTAATATCCGGCGAACGAACTTTTCGCGAAGGCGATAAAGTCATGCAGATCAAAAACAACTATCAGCTGGAATGGGAGATCGTGAGCCGCTACAATATCCCGATCGATCGAGGACTGGGCGTGTTTAACGGTGATACGGGAAAAATCAGACAGATCGATCCGTATGCAAGAACGGTTACGGTAGAGTATGACGAAGGGCGACTTGTGCGATACCCTTATACGCAACTTGACGAGATTGAACTTGCTTATGCCATCACGATCCACAAATCACAGGGGAGTGAGTACCCTGCAGTATTGATGCCACTTCTTTCGGGACCGCGGATGCTGATGAATCGGAATCTCCTTTATACGGGCGTAACAAGGGCAAAAGAGTGCGTTGTGATCCTTGGAAGTGCAGAAGCCGTGAATGAGATGATTCGAAATGAAAGTGAACAGATGCGCTTCAGTTCTTTAGCTGATCGGATTGCGGAAACGGAGGCGCTATGATCCGATTTCTGGAATTCCTTTTTCCCTTAAGATGTCCTGTTTGCGATGCTGTTTTGCCAAGGGGGCAGCGAATCTGCGCACTTTGCAGGAAGGATCTAAGAGCGATCAAAACACCGTATTGTTTAAAATGCGGGAAGCGGCTTTGTGATGAAAACGAACGGCTTTGCAGTGACTGCGCGACGTATCCGCATGTTTTTGACAGAGGACGGGCACTGTTTGAATATGTTCCGATCCGTAGATCGCTCTATCGCTTAAAATACGGCAACCGCGCGGAATATGCCGGATTTTACGGAGAGGAGATGGCAAGGCATCTCGGCAGTGTGATCAGAAGCTGGGAACCGGATGCGATCGTGCCTGTTCCGCTCCATCGAAAGCGACTTGCGAAGAGAGGATATAATCAGGCAGAACTTCTTGCTGAAGTGATCGGGAGAAGACTTGGCATACCGGTTCAAAAGAAGCTCGTAAGGCGGCTTAAAAACACGGTTCCGCAGAAGAATCTGGATGCCGCAGGACGCCAAAATAATTTGAAAAAGGCTTTCAAATTAAGCAGGAATGATGTAAAATTAAATTCGATTGTAATCATTGATGATATCTATACGACCGGCAGCACAATAGATGCTGTGGCCGCGGTTTTAAAGGAAGCCGGGGTCAGGAGCGTCTATTTCGTTGCGTTATCGGTCGGTAAAGGATAAGCGGTTTTTAAGTCACAGATTAAGGAGGTTTATTGAATGGAAGCACGTAATTGCAGAAAATGCGGCAAGTTGTTTAATTATATCAGCGGACTACCGATCTGCCCGCAGTGCAAAGAAGCAGCGGAAGCAAAATTCCAGGAAGTAAAAGACTTCGTTCGTGAGAACAGAACAGCAACGATGAATGAGATCTGTGAGACCTGTGAAGTTGATAAGAATCAGATCAATCAGTGGATTCGTGAAGAGAGACTTGTTTTCTCCGACGATTCTCCGATCCTTTTCAATTGTGAGAACTGCGGAGCGACGATCCATACAGGACGTTTTTGTGAGAAGTGTAAAGCGGAGATGGCAGGTGGATTCCGTAACAGTATCCGCTCACAGGTGCAGCAGCAGGCACCCAAGAAGGAAGACCCGAACGGCCCGAAAATGCGTTTCCTGCGTTAAGGAGTACACTATATGCTGAACGAAGAACGAATCAAGCTAATGACCCGCATGGTCTCCTATGAGGAGAAAGAGGGCAAAAAGAATATTGTGATCGGAAACTATTTTCGTGGTGACTACATTGGATCACAGGTCTTGAAAGCCGTTATCAGTGCGACGATTGTGTTCTTCTCGATTTGTGGTTGCTACATTTTTTATGATTTTGAATTGGTGATGAAAGATATATACCAGATCGATCTGGTTGCAACAGGCAGAAAGATCATCGCGGTATATGTTCTTTTTACGGGGATCTATGCGGCTATCGCATATTCGATCGCATCAATCCGCTATTCCCGCGCGAAAAAGAGTCTGAAGCGCTATTATGCCGATCTGGACTACTTAAGTGCGATGTATGCGGAAGAATTCTGAACGACCTGACCCCGAAAGGATGCTTTATGACAACATTGTTGGTTTGGAAAGAATATCTGAAGGCAACATATGCGAAGTTTGAGGTTTATATCACGCCCGTTGCGAAGTTTTTCCTGGCGCTGATCTCGCTTCTCATCATTAACAGCAAGCTTGGCTTTATGGAGCGGATCAATTCGTTTTCGATTGTTTTGATTGCGTCCCTTCTGTGCTCGCTTCTCCCATGGAGTGCAATCATGCTGATGGGTTCTCTTTTTGTCCTGCTCCATCTGTATGCGCTTTCTTTGGAATGTGCGGTTGTGGTTTTTACATTGTTCTTAATCCTATATCTGTTATATTTTCGCTTTAGTCCAAACGGCGCGATTGCAGTTCTCTTGACACCGATCACTTGTGTGATGGGACTTCCGTTTACGGTTCCGGTTTCGGTCGGTCTTGTCGGGTCGCCTGCAGGCGCGGTATCCGTAGCGTGCGGCGCGATCGTGTATAGCGTGATCGAGACGATCTCCGAGAGTGTTCAGGCGCTCAACTCCATTGATGCGGAGAATGCCGTGCAGCGTTATCGTTACGTGGTGGACGGTCTGTTGAATAATAAAGCGATGATCGTGACAGTTGCCGCATTTGTGATAGTGGTAGCGCTCACTTATACGATCCGTAGACTGGCGATCAATCATGCGTGGACGATCGCAATCATTGCAGGGTGTGTAGCGGGTATCGTTGTGCTCCTTGTGGGCGATCTTGTGTTGGATACGAATATTTCGATCTGGAAGATGATTCTGGGTGCGATTTTTTCTTTCGGACTGGTCAAAGTCCTTCAGTTCTTTGTCTTTAATGTTGATTATACGAGAACGGAGCGCGTTCAGTTCGAAGATGATGAATACTATTATTACGTAAAAGCTGTTCCTAAGATCAAGATGACCAAACCCGAAAAGCGGGTTAAGAAGATCAACACGCCGAAAAGGCGGTAAGCAGGTAGAGCATGAATCAGCTGGTGAATCTCTTAAGACTCTATACGAACGGCCTTCACATGCCGAATATCAGGTGGACCGATATTGTGGAGATCATTATCATCTCCTTTTTGGTGTACCGTCTGTTCTTATGGATCAAAAACACCCGCGCATGGTCATTTCTACGTGGTGTGATCGTCATTCTCGCTTTTATCCTGATCGCCGCACTTTTCAATATGACTACGATCCTTTGGATTGTAGAGAGAGTCTTCAGTATCGCCGTGGTTGCGATCGTTGTTATTCTGCAGCCGGAGCTTAGAAGGGCGCTTGAACAGCTTGGGCGAAGAAACCTTCTTTCCTCACTGTTCCCTTTTGAAAGCGCAAAGGGAGCGGACGGTCGTTTTTCCGACAGAACGGTTCAGGAGATCATCCGCGCTTGCTACGAGATGGGCAAAGTCAGAACGGGTGCTCTGATTGTTTTAGAGCAGAATCAGTCACTTGCTGAGTATGAGAGAACCGGTATAGAGGTAGATGCCCTCTTATCCAGTCAGCTTTTGATCAACATTTTTGAACATAACACGCCGCTTCATGACGGGGCCGTGATCGTGAGGGGAGACAGAGTTACATCTGCGACCTGCTATCTGCCGCTTTCCGATAACATGGATTTGAGTAAGGAGCTCGGCACGAGACACAGAGCGGGTATCGGTATTTCAGAAGTGACGGATTCGCTGACGGTTATCGTATCCGAAGAGACGGGTTATGTGAGCGTTGCTTACGACGGGCGTCTGGATCGCAATCTTTCGACGGAAGAATTGCGCGAGAAGTTGATGATGATCCAGAACAAGCCGGTTGAAGAGAAAAAGAGAATATGGAAGAAGGGAAGGTCAAGAGATGAAAAATAAATTGACAAACAATCTGGGCTTGAAGCTTCTTTCCATTTTGTTTTCCATTGTGATCTGGTTTATTGTTGTGAATATCAATGATCCGGTGGACAAAACGGTATTTCGAAACATTCCTGTCGAAATCCTGCATGCGAATTCGATCCTTGATCAGGGAAAGGTTTACGAGATCCTTGACGGTACAGATATGATTGATGTAACCGTCTGGGCCAAGAGAAGTGTGCTCAACACACTCGGAAGAGAGAACATTATTGCGACCGCGGACATGGAAGAGATCAATTTCATGGACACAATGGTACGCATTAAACTATCAACCAACAAATATAACGATAAGCTTGAGAGCATTACCGCTTCCAGCGAGAATCTATCGATCTCGATCGAGGATCTGAAGAAGAAACAGTTCGTGATTGAGGCGGGAACGGTTGGTGAGCCTGCGGACGGTTTTGTCCTTGGTAATATGGTTTCCGATAAGAATCTGCTTGTGGTATCGGGTCCCGCATCGCTTGTTGATCGAGTTGCGAAGGCAGCGGTGTCTGTTGATGTAACCGGACTTTCCCAGGACATCCATACGGATGCGACGATTCTTCTTTATGACGAAAAGCTGAACATCGTGGATGATGTGAATATTAAGAAGAGCATCGGTCAGGTGCGGATGAATATCGAGATCTTGCAGACCAAGCGCGTGCCGATCAATTTTGACGTAATGGGTGTTCCGGCATCGGGCTATGCCGTGACCGGTAAGATTGATGCGTCGCCGTCGACGCTTCTGGTATCCGGGAAGAACTCTGTGATCAAAAATCTGAATTCGATCGATGTGCCGGATACGGCTCTGAATGTAACGGGTCAGATCAAGAATATGACTACGGTGGTGGAGCTAAAGCGCTACCTGCCGGATGGCGTGAACATTGCGGAAGCGAAGTTCAACGGCAAAGCAACCGTAACGGTTTATATCGAAAAGCAGCAGAGCGCAACAGTGGTTCTGCCGGGTAACCGGATTACTGCAATCAATGTTCCGTCAGGATACCATGCGACTCCACTCGTTGACGATGACGATGAGATGAAGATTAGGGTAACGGGACTTGCCAAGAATGTGAGTGATGTTGAATCCTCCAAGATTTCAGCGTCTGTGGATGTCGGCGCATATATGAGCGACAATTCGCTTTCTGAGCTCAAAGAGGGTACTTACAGCATAAAAGCGGCTCTTCACCTTCCGGAAGGGGTGGCAGCGGAGGAATCCGTGACAATACGTATCAATATTCAAAAAGAAGAGGAAAACAGTAATGGGTAGATTATTCGGTACCGATGGCGTACGAGGCGTAGCAAACGAAGAATTGACACCGCAGCTTGCAATGCAGCTTGGACAGGCAGGGGCATATGTTCTTTCCAGAGAGAACAACCACAAGCCGACGATCATGGTCGGTTGCGATACGAGAATATCGGGCGACATGCTTGCAAATGCTTTGATGGCTGGTGCTTGCTCGGTTGGTGCGAATGCGGTATATGTCGGCGTGATTCCGACTCCTGCAATCGCATATCTTACCAAGAAATATAAAGTGGATGCAGGGGTTGTGATCTCTGCTTCCCATAATCCGATGGAATTCAATGGAATCAAATTCTTCGACGGCAATGGATACAAGCTTCCGGATGCACTGGAGGATGAGATCGAGCATCTGATCCGCACTGATATGAAAGATGTGAAGTTCCCGATCGGCGCAGGTGTCGGCAAGGTGAAATACCGTACCGATGCGAGAGAAGAATACATCAATCATTCAAAGAAGGCGATCGACAGTAACCTTTCCGGATTGAAGATCGTTGTGGATTGTGCGGAAGGCGCTTCTTACTATACTTCCGTAGAGGCATTAAAAGATCTTGGCGCAAATGTTATTGCAATCCATACGAATCCTGACGGGTGCAACATCAATGCAAACTGCGGCTCCACCCATATGGAGGAGCTGAAGGCGCGTGTTGTTGCCGAGAAGGCAAATATCGGTCTTGCATTTGACGGGGATGCCGACAGACTTCTTGCTGTTGATGAGAATGGTAAGATGGTTGATGGTGATCAGATTATGGCTATCGTCGGCAATTATATGAAAGACCAAGGTAAATTGAACGGTAACACGATCGTTGTAACTGTTATGACGAACCTCGGTTTCCTTTTGAGCTGCAAAGAGCACGACATCACGGTAGAGCAGACCAAGGTCGGTGACCGTTATGTACTGGAGCGAATGAAAGAAATTCATGCTTCCCTTGGCGGCGAGCAGTCGGGCCATGTGATCTTCCTGGATGACAATACAACAGGCGATGGTCTTCTTTCCGCGCTCCATCTTCTTGAGGTTCTTGTTGAGACTGGTAAGCCACTCAGTGAACTTGCAAAGATCATGAAGGTTCTGCCGCAGGCGCTTGTCAATGCCAAGGTTCCGAACCACAAAAAAGAAAGCTATATGGAATATCCTGAGATTGCCGATGCGATCGCTGAGCTTGAGAAAAAGTTTGCAGGCCAGGGTCGCGTTTTGATCCGTCCATCCGGCACAGAGCCGCTTGTTCGTGTCATGATCGAAGGCGTGGATCAGGCGCAGATCGAAGAAGAAGCAAAGAAACTTGCAGATTTGATTCAGGATGTTATGCTTTAAGAACTTGTATTGGAATAATAGACATGCTATAATGAATGCCGATGGTGAATATGAAATCTTTTTTTCATCATCGTTGGAGGATAATTCATGGTAAGCCAAAAGGTAGTAATTAAGAACCCGACAGGACTACACCTAAGACCCGCAGGTATCCTATGTAAAGAAGCAATGCAATTTAAATCATTGATCACTTTTACATTCAGAGAGAATACCGCAA
>JAIKWO010000044.1 GCA_024684675.1 Lachnospiraceae bacterium | reverse complement strand
TATGAGGCGCTTCTTCGACGCGGGATCATGATCCGCGACTGCAGCGATTATCGGGGATTGTCCGGCGGCTACTACAGGATCGCAGTGAAGACGCATGCTGAGAATGCAGAGCTTATTCGTTTGCTTGGTGAGGTGCTTCATGAAATTTGAAACGACAAAACCGGATGAGATCGAAAAGAGAAGTTTTGAAATCCTGACAGCGGAGCTTTCCGCGATGGGTATTTCCTTAAGTGGCGATACAGCGCCCGTCGTAAAGCGCTGCATCCACACGACCGCGGACTTTGACTATGCGAAAACAATGGTTTTTTCAAAAGATGCCGTGAAGACATTTCAAAACCTGATCAGGTCGGGTGCGGTGATCGTGACGGACACCAATATGGCGCTTGCCGGGATCAATAAGCGTATGTTGCAGGCATTTGACGCGGAGACGCTGTGCTTTATGGCAGATGAGAGCGTCGCAAAGGAGGCGAAGGAGCGGCAGGTGACGCGCGCGCATGTCAGCATGGAGCGCGCGATGCAGATTACGCGTCCCGTGATCTTTGCGATCGGGAATGCGCCGACCGCACTCATTACGCTCCGCGAATACTATGATCTGGGAAAATATCGACCGGCCTTCGTGATCGGCGTGCCGGTCGGTTTTGTGAACGTATCGGAAGCAAAGGAACTGATCATCGAAACAGACATTCCGCACATCGTCAATCGTGGACGAAAGGGCGGCAGCAACGTGGCGGCGGCAATCTGCAACGCCATGCTCTATGAGATGAGAGAACGGTTATGAGAACGGGTTTTACGACGGGAAGCTGCGCGGCGGCAGCGGCCAAGGCATCTGCGATGATGCTTCTTGGTGACAACAGGGTCTGTGAAGTAAAGATCGTGACACCTTCGGGTGCTGCGTTTTGCCCGGAGATCGAGGATGTGCAGATCGAAAACGGACGCGTATCCTGTGCCGTGCGCAAAGATGCGGGTGATGATCCCGATGTAACGGACGGGATGCTGATCTTTGCAACGGCCGAGATCACAGCGGACGGCCGCGGAAGCACCTATATTGACGGGGGGAGAGGGATCGGTCGCGTGACAAGGCCGGGGCTTGATCAGCCTGTCGGTAATGCGGCGATCAATTCCGTGCCGCGCAGCATGATCGACGCGGAAGTGCGAAGCGTGATGGAAGCGCATGATTTTCACGATTCGATCCGGATCACGATCCACGCGCCCGAAGGGGAAGAGGTTGCGCAGCGAACGTTTAATCCGCGCCTTGGGATTACGGGCGGCATCTCGATCATCGGAACGACCGGGATCGTGGAGCCCATGAGTACGAAGGCACTTGTTGACACGATCTGTGTGGAGCTTAAGCAGCAAAAAGAGATGGGAGCGAGGATCGCTGTCGTATCGCCCGGCAATTACGGGCTTGAATTTATGAAGACGCAGTACGGTTATGATCTGGATCGTGCAGTCAAATGCGCCAACTATATCGGCGATGCGATCGATCTTGCGGCGGAACTTGGCTTTGAGAGGATGCTCCTTACTGGGCACATCGGTAAGCTCATCAAGGTATCGGGAGGCATCATGAATACGCATTCGCGCGAAGCCGACAGCCGCATGGAACTGATGGCGGCAGCGGCGATCAAAGCAGGCGCTGAGCGGGAGACGCTCCTTGCAATTCTTGATGCGGTCTCAACCGAAGAGGCGTATGCGATCCTCGTCGATGCAGGGATTGCGAAGGAGACCATGCTGCGCATCATGGAGCGGATCGATTTTTATCTGAAAAAACGCGCCGGCCGTATGGAGATCCGGTGCATGGTATATGCAAATCGCTATGGTCTTCTGGGTCAGACAAAAGGCGCAGAGGATTGGATACGGGAGGTGGTACAATGATCGATTTTGTCGGAGCGGGTCCCGGCGCACCGGACCTTATATCGCTTCGCGGCATGCGCCTTTTGGAGGAGGCGGATGTCATCATATATGCGGGAAGCCTTGTCAATCCGGCGTTGCTTTCCTATGCAAAAAAAGATCCGGCCATCTATAACAGCGCGACCATGACGCTCGAAGAAGTGATGGAAGTGATGGTCGATGCGGACAGGAAAGGTCTTTCGGTTGTACGCCTTCATACAGGCGACCAGAGCGTATACGGTGCCGTACGGGAGCAGATGGATCTTCTGGATGAAAAAGGAATCGCGTATCGTTCCTGTCCCGGCATCAGTGCGGCGTTTGGCGCGGCAGCATCGCTTGATCTTGAATATACGCTTCCAAATGTATCGCAGACACTGATCATCACGCGTATGGAGGGGCGGACAGCTGTTCCCGACAAGGAGAAGATCGAGTCTCTTGCATCGCATAAAGCGTCAATGGCGATCTATTTAAGTGCGGGAATGCTTGCGGAATTGGCCTCGCGCCTGATAAGCGGCGGCTATCCTGCAGATACGCCTGCTGCGCTTATCTTTAAGGCAACCTGGCCTGAGGAGCGCAAATTCGTATGCACGCTTGAAACACTGGCACAGACGGGAAAAGAGAACGGGATCACGAAGACGGCGATCGTTCTTGTAGGCGATGCGGTTGCGCACCGCTCGTATGCAAGGTCGAAGCTTTATGACCCCGATTTCACCACGGAATACAGGAAACAGCGCTGAGCGCTATGGTTTTGACATGGAAAAAATTGCGATCTGCTTTACCGCTTGCGGCAAGGCAGTCATTGAAAAGCTGAATACAGAGGCTAAGAAGGCGGGGATTGCACCCGTGATCCCGTATGTGAGCGGGGAAGGGAAAGATTTTCCCGGATTTTCGCTTGTGACGGGCGGACTTCATGCTCTTGTGGGAGAAGCGTTTTCCCAAAAGCGGGCAATCATCTTTGTCGGTGCGATGGGGATCTGCATTCGCACGATTGCGCCTTTTGTCAAGGATAAGCTGACCGATTCGCCGGTTCTTGTGATCGATGATGCCGGCAGATTCGTGATCCCGGTTCTATCGGGGCATGTGGGCGGCGGAAACAAGCTGGCGGTCATGATCGCAAAGCTCCTTGACGCAGAGCCGGTCCTCACCACATCAACCGATGTGAACGGTGTGTTTTCGGCGGACGTTTTTGCCGGTGAGAAGCGTCTTTCGATCGCAAACCGGGACGGGATCAAAAAGGTTTCCGCAAAGGCGATCGAAGGAAAGCCGGTCACGCTTTCGATCAAGGATTACCCGCCTGCGGATCCGGTCGATATCATTGTGGCGGACGAGACGGATCGGGAATACGATCTTCTTCTTAAGCCGCGAATGTTTACGCTCGGTGTCGGAATGAAGAAGGGAAAAGATCCGGCTGATGCAGAGGCGTTCCTGCTCCGGATTCTGGAATCTCATAATTTAATAACGGATGATATCTATGCAATCTGTACGATCGATGTGAAGCAGGATGAACCGGCACTGCGTGCCTTTTCGCAAAAATACAGCGTGCCGCTTCTTACATTCGACGCACCGCTTTTGCAAAAAGCAAGCGGGACATTTACGGCGTCTTCTTTTGTCGAAAGGACGGTGGGCGTTGACAATGTCTGTGAACGCGCGGCCATGCTTGGCACCGGAAACAGGTGTGAACTGATCATGGAGAAAACGACAGGCGACGGGATCACAGCCGCGATCTGCAAGAGACGATGCGGCCGGGAGGAGTGAACATGGGAAAAATAGCGGTGGTTGGGATCGGACCCGGCTCCTTTGATGCGATGACACTCGAAGCAAGGAGAGCATTAAACGAAAGTGACATCATTGTCGGTTATAAGGCGTACACGGCTCTGATCAGGGTTTTCTACCCGGATAAAACGATCGTGGACGGTGAGATGACAAGAGAGCGGGAGCGGTGCGAGGCGTGCATTGCTTATGCAAAGGAGGGTAAGAATGTAGCCCTCATCTGCAGCGGTGATGCGGGCGTCTACGGCATGGCATCCCCGATGCTGGAAGTGGCGGCAAAGGAAGGTTTTACCGATGTCATGATCGTACCCGGCGTTACGGCGGCGCTTTCCGGCGCGGCTGTATTGGGCGCTCCGCTTTCCACGGATTTTTGCGTGATCAGTTTAAGCGATATCTTAACGCCGTGGGAAGTGATCGAAAAGCGTCTTCTGGCCGCGGCTGACGGTGATTTTCCGATCGCACTTTATAACCCGGCAAGCCATAGGCGGGCAGGGCATCTGAAGCGTGCCTGCGAGATTCTGCTTCGAAAGCTTCCGGGCGACCGGTGCTGCGGTTTTGTCCGTAACATCGGGCGTGAAGGCACCTCGGTGGAGCTTTGCTCCCTGCAGGAACTGCAGGAAAAAACCGTCGATATGTTTGTGACTGTTTTTATCGGCTCGTCCCGCACCTATCGGGAAGGCGACAGGCTGATCACCCCGAGAGGATATGAGATACAGTGAAAAAGATCATGATTTTTTCCGGAACAACCGAAGGACGCTCGTTATCAGAGATGCTCTCTGAAGAGAACATGCCGCATTTCGTGTCGGTTGCGTCCGCATACGGCAGTGAAGTGATGGAACAGCCCGGGGCTGCCACGGTTTTGGTGGGGCGTCTTACGGCGGATGAAATGAAAACCGCGCTTGGAGATAACGGCTTTGCGACGGGCGATTGGATCGTGGATGCAACGCACCCCTATGCGGCCGAAGTCAGCGCCAACATCAAAGAGGCAGCGGCGGCAATCGGTGCATCGCTTCTTCGCATCGTGCGAAGCAGCGACATGACGGCTGCCGACGGCGCATCGCATTATGCGTCCATTGAAGCGTGTGCGCAGGCACTGGCCGTTTCGGACGGGAATATCCTTCTGACGACCGGGAGCGCGGGGCTTCATACGTATGCATCGATCGTTCCGGAAGATATCATAAAGAGAACCTATGTCCGCGTGCTTCCTTCGCCGGAAAGCCTTGCGCTATGCAAAGAGGCGGGCATTGAATCGTCGCATGTCATCGCGATGCAGGGACCTTTTGACGAGGAGCTCAATCGCGCCATTTATAAGCAGTACGCCATTTGCCATCTCGTTACCAAGGAGAGCGGCGCGGCAGGTGGCTTTTTTGAAAAAATCAGACCGGCCGCAGAGCTTGGAATTGTCTGCCATGTGATCGACAGGCCGGAAAAAGAGACCGGGACGGATGTTTACGGTGCGTTTGAGATGCTCCTTGGAAAGCCTTATGAAGGCGGAAAGCGCGTGATCGTGCTTGCGGGCTACGGCTGCGGAAGCGATGGGTGCGTAACGACAGATGTGTCAGAAGCGATTCGGTCGGCGGATGCCGTTTTCGGAGCCGGTCGCCTTCTGTCCGGAATTGCGGCGCATCGCACCTATCCGATGTATCTGGCTGACGACATCATTGGCGTCTTGGAGCGGGAAAAAAGGATCCGTCGCGCGGTCGTTCTGTTTTCCGGAGACAGCGGTTTTTGCAGCGGTGCGAAAAAGGCGTTTGCGCGCATAAAGGAGTGGGATCCGAGGGCGGACGTGAAGATCCTTCCGGGGATCTTGTCGCTTTCCTATCTTGCTGCGCGCATTGGCGTATCATACGAGGATGCGCTTCTTTACAGCATCCACGGACAAAACGATGATGCGCACATTGCGCATCTTGCAGAGAAGATTCGCTATCACGAGAAGACATTCGTCATTGTATCGGGCGATGAGGATATACGAAAGATCGGCGCACGATTGGAATGCGTTTGCCCAACGGCCTGTATGACGATCGGTAAGAACTTATCATATGCTGATGAGGCGCTCATAGAACTCTATCCGA
Organism: Lachnospiraceae bacterium; assembly: GCA_024684675.1. Taxonomy (GTDB): domain Bacteria; phylum Bacillota; class Clostridia; order Lachnospirales; family Lachnospiraceae; genus VSOB01. The sequence goes on along the minus strand of JAIKWO010000044.1, from coordinate 1,327 downwards.
AAGAGGCGATCGATTTTCGATCGGACGGGATCCTGTGCCTGTGTATCCGGAATCAGGATGCAGCAAGGCGTCCGCTTATGCCGCTCCTTCCCGACGATGCGTTCATCCGTGAGAAGGTGCCCATGACAAAAGCGTGTATCCGAAACGAAAGCATCCTGGCGCTCCGCCTTTGCGAAGGCGATACGGTTTATGATATCGGCGGCGGAACGGGGAGCGTTGCAATCCAGATCGCTAAAACGGATCCGTCACTTGCGGTCACCACGATCGAGCAAAAAGAAGAGGCGGCAGCGCTCATCCGAAAGAATGCAGCGCAGTTGCAGGCAGATACCCTGACAGTCCTGACAGGCCGCGCGGAAGAAGTCCTGCGTGACCTTCCGAAGCCTGACGCGGTTTTCATCGGCGGAAGCGGCGGCGCGCTGAAGGAGATCATGCGCGTTCTGACCGCAAAGGGCGAAGGCATTCGCTACGTGGTGAATGCAGCTACGCTCGAAACGATCGAAGAAGCACGGGAGATCGTCGATTCGTATGTGCCGGAAGACCTTACGATCCGGCAGATCAGCGTAAGTGATGTAAATACGGTCGGCGGCTATCACATGCTGCAGGCACAGAACCCAGTGATGCTCTTCTCATTCACACTGTGAGCCACTAACCCCGTCCCCAAGAGCCCAAAAGGTAAGAAACGATGACACAATACACTACCATACCCCGCATTCTCCTTGCGGCGCCCGGCAGCGGTGCCGGCAAGACTGTCGTAACCTGCGGTTTGTTGCGCGTTTTATCAAGGCGCGGCCTTGAACCCGTATCGTTTAAATGCGGACCTGATTATATCGATCCGATGTTCCACAGATCCGTCCTTTCGATCGACAGCCGGAATCTGGACATGTTCTTTATGGGAAAAGAAGGCGTCCTTAAGGCACTCGAAGCAGCAAAAGGAAAAGCCTCTGTGATCGAAGGCGTGATGGGTCTATACGACGGGACGGATGTAAAGACTTCGGAAGGAAGCGCCTACGAGATCGCTTCTGCAACGGATTCGCCGGTGCTTCTTGTTATGCCGGCATTCGGCGTCGGACGGACGATCGGCTCGCTTATTCTCGGGATGCTGTCGGATGATCCGGAAAGACGCATTCGCGGGATCCTCTTAAACGGTATGTCCTCGTCCTACTACGAAAAAATCTCCGCCGCGCTTGGCGAAAAGCTCCAAAACGCCGGATATGAGGCAAAGCTTTTAGGATGCATTCCGAAAATAAAAGATCTGAAGCTGGATTCAAGGCATCTGGGGCTAAAGCTTCCGCATGAGATTGATGATATCAGGGAACAGATCGACCGG
>JAIKWO010000203.1 GCA_024684675.1 Lachnospiraceae bacterium | reverse complement strand
TTTAAATCAATCCGCATCGCCAACATCGTGTTGATCAGGCTGATACCATCCGCACCCGCATCTTCGCAAGCCTTCGCGATATCAACAATGCTTGTCACATTAGGCGAGAGCTTCATGATCACAGGCTTTGTGGTCACCTTTTTCACAGCTCGCGTCACCTCTGCAGCCGCTTTCGGATCGGTGCCAAAACTCATGCCACCGCCGTGTACGTTGGGACAGCTGATGTTCACTTCGAGCCAGCCGACTTGTTCCTCAGCGTCCAGCTTCTCACAAACATACATGTACTCATCAACCGAGAATCCGCTGACGTTTGCCATCACAGGCTTGTTGAAACATTTTTTCAAGCGAGGCAGCTCTTCGCTGATCACCTTCTCTACGCCGGGATTCTGAAGCCCGACTGCATTGAGCATGCCCGACGGCGTCTCAGCGATCCTCGGCGTTTGGTTGCCAAAACGCGGTTCTCTCGTCGTTCCCTTAAATGAAAACGTGCCCAGCAGGTTGATATCGTAAAGATCCGCAAACTCGTAGCCATATCCATACGTTCCGGAGGCAGGGATGATCGGATTATCCAGTTCAATGCCGCAGAGCGTCACATTTAGTCTTCCCACAGGATCTCCTCCTTTCGCATCACAGGGCCTTCCTTGCAGATCCGCTTATAGCCGGTGATCGTCTTGCAAGAGCAGCCCATGCAGGCACCAAAGCCGCATCCCATGCGCTTTTCAAAACTCATCTGTCCGCTCGTCTGCGAAGCCTTAAAGACAGCGCGCAGCATCGGCTCCGGCCCGCAGGCATAGAAGTGATCGTAATCTACATCCGCCATCGCATCCGTGACAAAACCTTTCGTGCCATGGGATCCATCCGCCGTTGTAACGATCGTCTTTGCGCCCAGCGCTTTGAATTCGTCTTCATAGAAGATTTCATCTTTTTTATTAAAGCCAAGAACTGCCGTTACCGCACAGCCCTTCTCGATCAGCTTTTTCGCCAGGTAATACATGGGCGGTACGCCGACGCCGCCGCCGAGAAGGATCGGCTTCTTCCCTTCCGACAGATCATAGCCGTTGCCAAGGCCCGTCAGGATATCCAGTTCCGTTCCGGGCTGCATCTTTGCCATCGCTTCCGTTCCGTGACCGACCACCTTGTAGATGATCGTCATCGTATCTCCATCCAGATCGCAAAGCGAGATCGGACGACGCAAGTACAGCCCATCCAATTTGATATTCAGGAACTGCCCCGGTGCCGTAAATGCGCTCGTATCGCCCGTGAGGCGCATCCGCATGATACCCGGGACGAGCTGCTTGTTTTCAGTTATTGTGAAAAGCCCTCGTTTCATATTTTTTCCTCATAGGAAGCGCCGTCAGGCGTCATCGTCTTAATGCACTTCCCGCACACTTTCCAGCCCTCAAACGGCGTACTTTTTCCCATCGAAAGAAAACCCGCTGGATCGATCACATACTCCGCATCCAAATCCCAAACCGTGTAGTATTCCTTGGGATCCTGATTGATTCCAAACCTCTTGCACGGATTATCATGCATCAGTTCCATCAATCGTTCCAATGTGATCACGCCCGGCTTTACAAGATATGTATAGAGAAGCGGAAATACCGTCTCGAGCCCCACAACGCCCATCGCACTTCCGGCAAGACCTTTTGACTTCTCTTCTGCGGAATGCGGTGCATGATCCGTTACAATCATATCGATCGTTCCGTCCTTAATTCCCTCGATCAGTGCCTCCCGGTCTGCCTTTTCGCAAAGCGGCGGGTTCATCTTAAATCTCCCGTCTTCCTGCAAGTCCGATTCATCCATCAGGAGGTAATGCGGTCCTGTCTCGCAGGTTACATTAAGACCTTCCGCTTTCGCTTTGCGGATCAGCTCCACCGACTCCTTCGTTGAGACATGACAGACATGATATCCACAGCCTGTCTTCCGTACAAGATCAAGATCCCTTTCCACCTGCTTCCATTCAGATGCGGAGCAGATGCCTTTGTGACCATGTGCCTTGGCGTATGCGCCGTCATGAATATAACCGCCGTGTAGTAGCGTATTATCTTCGCAATGTGCCACGATCAGCTTACCGAGGCGCTTCGCTTCGCGCATCGCCTGCTCCATCACGGCATCACTCTGTACGCCACGCCCGTCATCCGAAAAGGCGATCACATACGGCGCAAGCGCTTCCATATCCGCGAGGGTCTCACCTTTTTCTCCACAGGTGATCGCGCCATAAGGATATACCGGAATGACCGCATCACGTTCGATGATATCCAGCTGCTGCCGCAAGTGCTCCATCGAATCCGGCACCGGATTTAGATTCGGCATCGCACAGACTGCTGTAAAGCCGCCTCTCGCCGCCGCCATTGTGCCCGTCCGGATCGTCTCTTTATAAGAAAAACCCGGCTCACGCAGATGCACATGTACATCTACGAAACCGGGTAAAATCGTATCATTATGCTCTTTTCTGATATCCGTTCTCGTCATATCTCGTCCTTACCGGTCTCACGGGACCAACTTGATCTCACTGGATCAACTTAAAGTTCTACCATAGACTAACGGATTTAACATGTTCTGTCAAGATTACCATGCATTTCAGAACTAATTAAGCCCAACCAAGTTAAATCATATATGTATTGACAATGAATATATAACGAATTACAATTAAGACATAACAACACTTAGTCTATATAAGGAGGTACGTATCATGGCACAATTAAGTATGAGAATCGATGATGGCGTCAAGAGAAGAGCCGAGTTCGCATGTGATGCTCTTGGAATGACCATGTCCACAGCTATAAATCTTTATCTTGTAAAGCTTGGTAACGAAATGAGAATTCCTTTTGAGGTATCTGTAGATCCTTTCTACAGCCCTGCAAACCAACAGGTATTAGAAGAGTCCATCCGTCAGCTTGAATCAGGCAAAGGCAAAAAACACGATTTGATTGAGGTGGGCTGATGAACAAGATTTGGTCTGATATTGCTTGGGAAGAATACCTCTATTGGCAGACGCAGGACAAGAAGACTCTCAAAAGAATAAATGAATTGCTTAAAGACATTGAGCGTAATGGATATAAATGCAAGGGCAAACCGGAGTCTTTAAAAGGCAACCTTACTGGATATTGGAGTGTCCGCATTGATGAGAAGAATCGCCTTGTCTTTAAGATTGAAGATGAAACTATTATGATTGCTCAGTGCAAGTCACATTACGGGGACAAATAAATTGAAATTAATTTTGGGATTTCAACAAAAAGAGTTTACATTTTAACTATTGTGTTCTTATAAGGTTGACGTTATGGTTCAAAAATTACGTTAACTGCGACCTCAAATACTCAAATTCTATTAAATATTCTCGTCTTTCATCAGAGTGACACTCTGTATAACCGGTAATGTTCCATCCTTGCTATATACAGGATAGAACGAACACGAGAAATAGTGCTCAGGGCTTTTAGACGCGTCCGGTTCAATTACGATCCAGCCATGCAGATGAGAAAAATCTATTTCTACGACCTTATCATTGATTTTGTGGTCTACACAAAGGTCCTCATCTGTAAGCAAACTCCACGCTATGCTCTCCCGCCTGCATCGGCACCGCCATATACACACCGGAGCAGTAAATGCGACCTTCCTCGCCGTCAATCGTAACATGCCAATGCGAAGAATACGGAACCGCAAGCTGGAGGATCATCGGACGATCCAAAGATGCCATACCGCAGATTCTGTTATCCTGAACCGTGATATTTTCAATCGCATGCGCTTTTAAGAGATCCAGCTGCGCATATGCTTTCTGCAAAGGCAGCTTCACCACGCTTGCAGAGGCAACGGTAATATCCGGATCATCAAGTGTCTCTATTATAGATTCTGTTTTTTCGGCGCCACTACTCATCTGTACCGCAAAGGAATTGATCCCAGTGTAGGTCGGGCTGTACTTTGTCTTATACTCCCAATGCTTCTCCCGATCGCCATAATACACATTCATACCGGCTTCTTCCCAATCGGAAGCGTAGCTGATACCCTCAGCGACGTAATACAGTTCCTCGTCTTTAGAGGATGAATATGCACGATCCGGATCATAGCGCTCTTCCGATGCCATGCGCTCCGGCTCGATATTTTGAAAGTCCTTGAAAAGCGCCTCATCGGGCGTATTGATCAGGCAACCTCGCAACTGGTTGTACATCTTATCACCGATGTTCAGCGAATCCCAATCCTTCTTATCAAGAAAGCTGTCATAAAAATATCCGAGCGGCAGCGCATGCAGATTGCGGTAGATCAGCATATCGCCTGCTTCCGCGTACGGTTCCTCTTCATATCCGCAAGGGACATACGCCGCAGATTCTTTTGGCACCAGGAAAAAGCG
>JAIKWO010000202.1 GCA_024684675.1 Lachnospiraceae bacterium | reverse complement strand
GTTTTCGGGGAGGAAAAGCACGACATCGACAACTTTGTAGAAAATGTAGGCTTCGAGAGAGCTACTCCTGACGACAAGAAGGATGATTAGCCCTTCATCTTGCGCCTTCAGCACCCGCAATTCCCAAAATACCGGATCTCTCCCCCAGCTAGACACTTTATCTTTTCTTTATATTTTGAACCTCAGAAATCTAACGCAGACTACTCCCGAAATGAAGTCGGTAGCGCGATTTGATCATCACACTTATTCAGCTCCGTAGAACTTCTGAAACAGAACGCTCCTTGTGCGGTAGGATCACGCATCAGGGCGCATGCTGTTGCGCTTTCCCGGCTTTTCCGGAATCACCCGAACTACTATAAAATGGTGACTCTTCCGTTTGTATTACAGAATTCCGGCATGTCCATCTCATTCGTAGTTTTACCGTAGTAATTTATATAGCGCGGCTATGTTTTGCGCCGTTATGCCCCAGTTTGCGCGGGTTTGCGAGGCCTCCGGACCGGCTGCCTAAACATACGAAAAGCACTCGTGTCATCAAATTTTTTCCTTCCCAAAATGCCGGAATATGCCCGCGTTTGCGCCTTTTTACCACTTACGCCGGACACCCGTGATCTGAAGCCACTGTCTCCTTTCCGGCCTGCGCGTCACCTTTTAGAGCTGCAGATATTATCTACACCCGTTATACGCCAATTGTTGTCCGTTACCGGGCTTATCGGGGAATTTGCGGCGATGTAATCCCGTATCATATCCCGGATCAATTCCGCAGAGCTCCAATCGGCTTCACCTGCAGCGAGCTTCTCCGGCTTAATAACAGAGGCGTAACGATAATTGCTGACCGCAAGTTTCAGCACCTGGTCGTCCTTAAGTGGCCTGCCACGGAACATAACGTTTTCTATCCTCTCGCCTTTCGGTCTGGAAAGATTGACATCATAATCCACCCCGGCAAACACATCAAGCAGGTAGGCTGGATGATCCGGGTCAAATGAAATACCGGTATCACCCGGCTTCCAGCTGTTGTAACCGGAAACGGCCCACTCCATGTATCTCTTCAGCTCTGCACCGGTGACCTTCATTGTGACCAGTGTATTGTCAAAACCATAGATGTTCATGATATCGCTGTAATAAATATTGCCCGCCTGCAGATCACTTGTGTCCTTAAACAGTGACGCGGCTGTTACGTCGGCGCCGGAATATGCAAGCTGCACGTTAAGGATCAGGTCCATTAATGCCGTATCCCGAAGTCTTCCTTCCGGAATCCCTTTGATCGTATTATCCGGTTGAAATCTTGCCGTTGCCACGCCGACCGGTTCGCCTTGACCTGCAGTTTCGTCGGAATCTCTGCCACTGCCGTTTCGGACATAACGGATCGCCTTTTTGTGAAAACGCTTTACGACAGGGAGCTTACGAAGCTTCTCACTCGGCTCATAATCCTGCATATCAACGATCGAGGTTGAGATGTCCTTGATCCTATTGTCCTGATCCAGCGTCAGGTCTATCCGCGCGATCTCACGGCCGGCATTGCGGACAGCCACAGCCGGAACCCCACTTATCACATCATTTACGGTCATGTGCATATGGGCAAGCTGAAGGATATCGATCCCCGCGTTTTCTTCTACGATCCGCTCTCCCGAGTCGGATCCGCCTGCCATATCATATTCGGGATACTGTCCCATATGAGCGGAAACCATAACAATATCAGCGCGGTCTCCAATCTCTTCCATAGCCCTCTTTACAGCAACATCCGCAGCTTCAAAGGTCGTTTGCGCGACCCCTTCCTTATCTCCGTTCCAGATCGGGATATCGGGTGTACATACACCGATGACCGCCAGCCTGATACCGTTCCGGCTGATGATCGTCCAACCCTGTCCCGTAAGAGGCTCTCCTGCAGAGTTTCGCACATTTGCACCGAGGATCGGGAACTTTGCCTGATGAAGTATTCTCGTCATCGTATCAATGTCCCAGTCGAACTCGTGATTTCCAAGCGTCATCGCGTCATAGCCCATGTAATTCATAGCTGTCATCACAGGATGTTCATTGTTCGGTGCTTTATTAGCCAAGATGTCTGTCATGACGTTTCCCTGAATCTCGTCACCTCCGTCGATCAGAAAGACCGTCGGATTTTCCTCACGAATTTTCTCAATATACGTATACAGCCGCGCCATACCGCTGTTGGTGCTTTCGGTAACACTCCCATACGAATATCCCCAGATATTTGCATGCATATCCGAGGTTGCAAGAATGACGATATGCTTATCCGTGTCGGGTGTGACCGGATAATCGTACGCTGCAAGTAGAAGGGCTGCAGCCGCTACGAGGGCAGCTATCATGTATTTGCGAAAAGAAACCATGTTATGAGAAAGCCTCCTTTAGGATGACAAAAATCCCCGGACTCCGTCTTATTGCGCACACAGATCTCTTACGATCTCTCCTGCGATCAGAAGACCCGCAACCGCAGGCACAAAGGCCGTACTGCCGGGAATGTCCCGCCTCTCCGTACACTTATGCTGTGCGCCCGGCGGGCATATGCAATTCGTCCTGCAGCTGATCGACATATCTTCCAGCGGACGGATGGGCTGCTCATCGGAGTAGACCACTTTCAAATGCTCAATGCCACGCTTCTTAAGCTCTCTGCGCATGACTCTGGCGAGAGGACAGGTTTTGGTCTTATAGATGTCCGCAATCTGCATCCTGCCGGCATCCAGCTTATTCCCCGCCCCCATCGCACTGATAACAGGAACGCCTTGCTTTTGCGAACGCATGATCAATTCTATCTTGGCCGTCACCGTATCAACGGCATCTACAACGTAGTCATATTCGTCAAATGGAAACGTATCCGCATTTTCCGGCAAAAAGAAGCAGTTATGGATCGTTACCTTCACATCCGGATTGATCTCAAGCATCCGCTCCTTCATCACTTCTGTTTTATACTTTCCGACGGTCTTGCGCGTTGCAATGATCTGGCGGTTTAAATTAGTCAGGCAGACCTTATCGTCATCAACGAGGTCAAAAGCACCGATCCCGCTTCGCACAAGGGCTTCGCAGACATAACCTCCAACGCCTCCTATTCCGAAAACGGCAACGCGTTTTTTCTGAAGCGATTCCATCGCATCGGACCCCAGCAACAGCTCTGTCCGTGAAAACTGATTCAACATATTTTTCTCATTCCAATCTGTAATAATAAGATTACTGAAAGCCTCATCCCGAAGAATCGAGACGAGGCTTTTTTAATTACATGTGAAATTGTTATTTTATTCGCATATGTCAGGAGCGAAGCTTGAACTGGTTTACAAGCTCCTTCATGGAATCCGCCTGCTCGTTGAGGCCCATGCTCAGTGCCGAGCTCTCTTCGGATGTCGCCGCGTTGGTCTCTACACCGGAAGAGATGTTGCCGATGTTGGAATTGAGTTCCTTTACCGCAACAGCCTGCGCTTCGGATGCCTTTGCGATCTTGTTAACCTTGTCGTTGATATCTTTTACCTTGTCAACCATTGCGGAAAGCTCATCTGCCGTACCGTTTGCAATGCGCATACCGTCATTGACTGCCGTTACAGCCGCTTCGATCAGTTTGGTCGTATTCTGCGCTGCCTCAACAGACTGACCTGCAAGGGAACTTACCTCATTCGCTACAACCGCAAAGCCGCGACCCGCCTCGCCGGCACGCGCTGCCTCGATGGAAGCATTGAGTGCAAGAAGGTTCGTCTGATCTGCGATGTTGTTGATCGTGTCGATGATCTTGCCGATCTCCTGCGATGTTGCTTCGATCTCTTTCATCGCATGCACAACATCCTGCATCTTCGCGTTGCCTTCTACGATACCGTCGGATACGTTATCCACTTCACGGCTGATGTTGCCGGCTTCACGCGCATTGTCTTCGATCTGTTTGGTGATCTTGTTGACCGTACCGGACAGATCCTCTACGATATTCGCCTGATCCGTACAGCTTTCTGCAAGTGTACGACCTGCGCCTGCG
>JAIKWO010000095.1 GCA_024684675.1 Lachnospiraceae bacterium | reverse complement strand
CATGATTGCAAAGGCTTTCTCCCTTGGCATTGGTTTCTTATAAGGCCGGTCCGTTGCCAGGAGCGCATCACAGATATCTGCGACCGCCATCATGCGGGATTCAAGCGCCAGATCCTCTGCCTTCAAATGCTCCGGATAGCCGGATCCGTCCAGGCATTCATGGTGCTGTGCCGCCCAGATAGGTGAGTCGGCAAAATACTCGCCGAAATGCACTTTGGAGAGAATCCTCCTGGTGACGGCGGCATGACTTTCCATGATCCGCCGCTCTTCGTTCGTAAGCGTCCCTTTCCGAATCTGGAGAAAATGCTGCTCACTCTCCGTAAAATAAGGGAGGATCGTTCCGTCTCCGCACGTGTAAGATGCTGAAAGAATTCCGGTTAAGTCCGCAAGAAGCCCATCATCTAAGGATTCTGCCTCATTCGCCCTGCCGGCGAGCTCGATCGCACGCTTTTCGCGCGATAGCTCCGCCCGATACGCATCTTCATCAATCACGCCCTGCAGAAGATCGATCTTTGCATGCAGCGCGATCGCATCAAGACGCTTCTCGATCTCTTCCGTTCCGCTTCCGAGTCGTTTGGCCTTATTCATAACGGCCGTCGGAATCGCCATCTTGCCGATATCATGCAGGTATGCCCCCATCAAAAGCGAGTCTTTCCGCTGCGTCGTAAAGTAGTCGTCTGTCTTGCTTTCCTCATGCAATTTATTGATATAATTAGCCAGAAGGCCGACATATTTAGCCACGTTTCGAGAATGGGAGGCATTGTAGGGCGTCCGGGAGTCGATCATTTCCGTCATAGCTTCCGTGAAGGACCACATCTGTTCCTGCAGATCCTCTCTGTATTGCATGTTGGAAAGTGCGACGGATGCCTGCGATGCCAGCGACATCAGAATATCCATGAGTTCCTGCGCGAACGGAACGATCTGTCCGCGCTCATCCATAGAGTTGATCAACTGGAGAACGCCAAGCACCTTTTCATCCTGATCCACAAGTGGGATCACGACCATGGAAACGGTATGATAGCCTGTCATGGCATCATACTTTTTCGGTCCTGCAAAGTTAAATTCGTCGCTGTCGTACACGTTCTTGATATTCAGGACTTTCTTATGCATTGCGCAATAGGCGCAAATATTTTCTTCTTTCGGGGGAACGGGTGGAATCCGGTCGGCATCACTGCCGTCCTCGAATACCTTGTCGACGTGCATGGAGATTGTACGCACAATGGCGAAATGAAGGAAGCCCTCTTTTAAAATGTAAAGGGTACCCGCATCCGCATTTGCGATCTCCATGCTGTAATGTAAGATATGTGATAAAAGCTTCTCTCTGTCCTTCTCGACCGTCAGAGAGATTCCGATGCTTAAGACCTGTTTGATCAATTCTTCAGTGTAATGCATCTTACACCCCTCTTGTAAGCGCCCTCGCGATCTCTTCGGCTCCCGCGCCGACCTTGATCTCATAATTACCTGTGCAGATCTTCTTATCGTAGCCGTTCTGGCATAAAAAGTTATCAAATTTATCGGCGGATTCCACAAGTCCCTGCGTCGCGAGCTTCTTGCTGACGGTGTAGGAACCTTCGCCCGGATATACGGCGATAATGATGGTCGACGTATCCGACGTCACGTTCGTCGAGGGTTTCGTCTCCGGCTTTTGTTCCGGCTTCGTCTCAGCCTTTTGCTCAGGCGTTGTCTCCGGTTTCGTCTCGGCCTTTTGTTCCGGCTTTGTCTCCGCCTTCGCTTCTTCCTTCTTTTCCGGTTCAGCCTTCTTTTCGGGCTCTTTTGCCGGCGTATCCGCCTTTGCTTCAGCCTGCTTTTCGGCTTCTTCTTTAATCTTCTCTTCTACAGGCGCTTCCGTCTTTTCGGCTTTCTTCTCTTCAGCCTGCTTATCCGTTTTCCCCGCCGCATCGGCGAGTGTCTCTTTTTCCACCATGCCGAGCACTTTTGCGCGTGCGATGACTTCCGAATCCGTCATTTCCGCCTTAGCGGTCGGTTTGGTAGCGGAAAGAACGATCGCCGTTACGAAAATGCCGATGCCCAAACCGCGTAAATAGTATCGTAATCCCATATCTATTTCAACCCTTCAAACAGGTCAATGACCAGTTTTACTTCTCCGATCCCGAGGCCCAATTCCTTGGCGATCGCCATATTGGACTTGCCCTCTTTATGAAGCGCCAGGATCTCATCGTTATTATTCTTTGCGCCTGCCTTCTTGGAAGAGAAGGAGAGATTGATCTCACTTCTTTCCATAGCGCCGGCCGGCTTCTTGGCTACGCCTTTGCTCTTTGCCGCTTTCGGCTCCTCTGCTTTTACAGCAGCGCTCTTCTTCGTCGCCTTTGCTTTCTTGGGCGCCGGCTTTTCAAGTTCCTGTATAGGTTCCATAGCCATGCCCGTCAGCTCAGCGATCGCCGCATCCGGACCGAATTCCGGCTCTTCCGGCAACTCCGGCATATCCGCGACTTCCACTTCAGGCAAAATTTCCGGCATCGGAACGGCTTCTATAATGCGCTCATCCTTTGCGATCGGCTGGATCTCAATCCCGCCAAAAGGTGCAAAGCCTTTGCTTTCCGTGGCTGCCGTCTTAGCCTCTTCCGCAGCTTTTGCGGACTCCTCGGCTGCCTTTGCGGATTCTTCCGCAGCCTTGGCCGTCTCTTCGACGCTCTTCTTCGCTTCCTTGGTCGTCTTATCCACGATCGCGGCGGTATCCGTCAGATCTTTATGCTTATCGTTCAGCATATCATAAAGGAATACCACTTCCTTGTGATTCTTATCGATCGACTCAAGAACCGTACCCGAGTATTCTTCGATCGCCATGATCTTCTCATTTGAGACACGCTCCATGCTGCGTTCCGCTTTTTCGACCGCATAAGAAATCGTCTCGTCGACCATATCGGATATTTTTTCTTTTACGTCTTTGATCTGGGCATCCGCGATCTCACGGATCCGTTCTTCCCCCAGCTTCAGATCCTCTTCCGCAAGGTTTCGCTTTTTTTCCGGAACAACAAATCCGGCGATAAAAGCGCATGCGCCCAAAATCATCAAAATAATCGTTAAACTCATATCAAATCTTCACATCAAAGGACGATGTGCCCTTTGCGATCACCTTTCCGTCTTCCTTCCCGCCTTGCTCGCCGGGTCTTCTTCTGCCGCCGTCGCCGGCATATTGACCGTGCCCCTGATCACGCGCGTCGGATTGCTTTCCGTCGCCTCTGACCTGATCACCGGAACGCACCTGATTCAGGCGATGCTCCGCCTCACGGTGAAATGTTGCCTGGAAATTCTGCTGGTCATGCAAGCCCTTTGTATCTTCGCCATGCTTCAACTGCAGATAATCCTGCGATCTCGAGATCGCACCGTTTAGTTCGATCGGATTGATTGCCATTGCTTACACCTCTCTAATCAAGCGCTTTGATCCTGACGTCGCCTTTCTCTTTAATGAATTTGCAATGCGCGGTTCCCGGCTTTACGATCATGGACACATCACTGATCACGATCCTCGTGCCGGCATACGCATCTCCCGTCACATTTACGCAGGCATTTCTGCTTGCCTCAAGTGCGGCCTGGATTTTATCCACTTCTTTTCCGAGACGTGCGATCTCGGCTTTTTTCTGATTATACATTTTGTGCAGATTCTTGATATACTCCGCACGCTCCGGTGCAAAACTGCCGCCGGATTTGATCTTATCCACGGCTGCCTGCAATACGGGGAATGCATTCTGCAGGATCTTATGATTCTCCTCGATCGTATTGCGAATATCTTTTTCCCGCTGCTTCATGGAAGGATCCGCGCCGACTTCAACGACCGTATCCGTTCCCATAGTGGAACCGAGCGTCTTGGCGGAAACGGAATTTCTTGCCAAAATGTGCCCGCCGGAAATGAAGCCTTTCTTGCCACCGACATTGACTTCCGTCTTGGATCTGACTTCGCAGTGCATGATCGAGTCAGCCTGCACATAACCGCCTGCCGTAATATCCACATTCTCAAAGAACTTACCGATGACATTGCCGCCCGCAGACACGACCCCTTTACCCATTCCGTTCATGCCTCTGGTGATGATCACGTCACCGCCGGCCTCTACGGTCGCGCCTTCCACGACGCCCGATACAACAACGTTGCCGCTTGCCTTTACAGCAAAATTCTCGCAAACATCGCCCATAACCTGCACACTGCCGGCAAAATCGATATCGCCTGTGGAACTGTCGACATTCTGAAGCTCTAAGATATTGGATACCGAGATCCGGTCATTCTCCATGCGCACATGACCGCTTACCTGCGCGATGATCTGCGTCTCGGTGTCGTTCATGACAACATTCTTGCCCGGATTCAGCTTTTTATTACGTACCTCTTTTGCGGGAATGATCTCACCCAGAACATTCATGCCGGGCTCTGACTGTACCGCCGGGATCAGCGTCGCAAGGACATCGCCTTCGTGACAGTTGCTGATCGTATTCAGATGATGGAAGTCCACACTACCGTCTGCATTGAGTGTCGGTCTTGCTTTTGCATTCGGGTCAAAAGCATACTCAATCCGAGCATCCTCGCCGTTCCGGGGACCTTCGCCCTGCGCCAGGACAATGTCTTCGCAGTACCTGCGATCTTTGATATATGCCTCAATCGCTTCTTCCATTACACCGTGCACGATCCCCTGGTATTTGAGGTCGTTCATGATCTCTTCTTTTTTCATGACGGCGCCTTCTGTCGAAGGGGCATAAAAACGCACGATTGCTTCCATCTTGTTGTCTGATGTTCGCACTCGTGCCGTCTCCTGAATAGGCATGCAGCGAGTTTCGTTCAAAACGATCTCCGTCTTGCCCTCTTTTATCTTTTTTGCCGCACCATAAAGAATACCGGAGTCATAGCTGATACCTTTCAGCATCAGATATTCCGTGACCTCGGCAAAGTCTACAGTCTCTCCACCATCCGTAGGCGGATAGAAAACCATCGTCGTTTTATCCGGCGCGTTAACAATCTGAAAATAGCCGTTCATCGTACCCCCTGTATATGAGCTTCGGAACTCCCTATTCCGCCAACAAGCCCATATAACTTCCCATTTTACCTTTCATTTTCTGGAGTGCCTTCGTGTGAAGCTGCGAAATACGCGACTCCGACACCTCTAAAACGTAGCTGATCTCCTTCAGAGTGAGCTCCTCATAATAATACAGTTCGATCACGCGACGTTCCTTCTCGGTAAGAAGTTCCAGCGTGTTACGAAGTGTTTCTGCAAGCTCCGTTTTTTCAAGAGCACGTTCCGGCGAATCAAACTGCCCGGAAGCCTTGTAATCGTTGGGGATCTCACTCCCCTGTTCCATATATTCGTTCAGTGAGATCACACCTGTGATCTTCATCTGTGATTGCCAATCCGTATACTCGTCATCGGTAATGCCGAGCCCTGCCGCGATCTCTTCATCGGTCGCCTGACGGCCTTCACGCGTCTCGACTTCACGCATGACCTGTTCGATCCGCTTCTGCTTCTGACGGATCGTACGCGGTATCCAGTCCATCTTGCGGATCTGATCCAGGATCGCACCACGTATACGAAGGCTTGCATAGGTCTCAAACTTCACATCTTTGAGTGAATCGAACTTGTCGATCGCATCGATCAGACCAAAGATACCGTAACTGCAAAGGTCTTCGTACTCCACGTTGTAACCAAGATACATGCTGAGGCGTCCCGCAACCACCTTAACAAGCGGCGCGTACTCCAAAATAAGTTTTTCACGAATATCCGCACTTTTGAGGCGCGCATAATCGCTCCATAACCGTTTTCTGCCGTTTTCGTCCATGCTGTCTCCTTAGATCTGCCCCTCAACGCCAATCCGGATCTACGGATTCTTCTGCGTGACAGATTCTGTCCCTTCATTAGGTCCTTCCGGTAGATTCTCTTCATCTTCCGGAAAATCGAGTTCCTTCTCAATAACCTCACCGTCTTCGTAGGCAAAACTCGCCTCATTCTCTGCCTCGAAACGGTCAATCGTTCGCTTTAAAAAACAGCCGATGATATAAAACACAACTAAGACAGCCAGTAAAATCCACAAAGCTGTCTCTAATTCATAATGCATTAATTTTGTGAGGATGCTTGTGACAGCGCCTGCCACAAGCATCACCAAAAGCGGAATTTGCTTCGTATCCATGAAATGCCCGCCTTAAATCGTTCGTTCCGGCTTACCGACGGCACGAATGATATAATCCCCGGTCTCCGGGTAGAAAATAACTGTACGACCGAAGTCTTTACCGGTATCCTCCGCGAGGATCCGGATTTTCATTTCCCCGAGTTTTTTCTTAACTGCTTCGACATTGCGTGCGCCGACCTGAACCATGTCGGATTTGTTCTGGAACGCAAACATCTGCGCACCGCCTGCAATTTTCGCGACAAGACGCGTTCTTTGGGCACCGAGTGCTACGATCTGCTTAACAAGTTCCTCGATACCGGTGTCCGCAAACTTAGGGATGTTGGAATTGTTCTTCATGGCAGTGGAATCCGGCAACATGATATGTGCCAATCCACCGATCTTCGTCTGAGGATCCCGAATCGCTATACCGACACAAGAACCAAGTCCCAGTGTAGTTACGCCATCCGGGCTCTTACATGTTTTTAAATCGGCCATTCCGACCTTAATGATCTCACTCATCGCTATTATCCCTATCGGCTTTCTGTCTATGCTAGACCAAGTGCTGACAAAATCTTACCGTAAGACTCCAGATCGGGAACCAGAATGAAGTAGCCGTCCAAAGCCATGTCATCGGTAAACTCTGTCTGAATCAGGAGGATACGATCGCCCAATGTACCGAACTCAATCGCAGGTACACTCAGGATGGCGCCTGCCATATCAATACTGATATCCGGTATGGTGGGAATGATCTTCAAGCGGGTCAGATCAGATAAGGAATTCAAATATGAACCGGTAATGATGTTGCCGATCTCTTTAAGCGCCGAGAGCTCCATCTCGCCGAAATCAGAGTTCGGATCGGGTTCCATTCCCATCAGTTTGCAAACCAAATGACGGGCTGCTTCTTTTTCCAAAAGAAACATGATGCTGCCGGTGATATCGCCTTCAACGGCAAGATAAATACCTGCCATGATCTGCTCTTCACCGCCCATGATCGTGCCGACTTCTTTAAACTCCAGCAGTCGTACCTGCGGGACTTTCATGTCGACCTTGCAGTTCAACATCGTTGCCAGCGCGGTCGTTGCATTGCCCGCACCGATATTGCCAAGTTCTTTCAATACGTCGAAGTACTGCTCCGACATTGTTTCTAATGTAATATTATCTCCCATTTTCCACTCCCGATTCCGTTATGCCTGAGGCTCCTGGATCACAGCGTTGAGATCCAGAAGAGAGATCAGACCGTTACCGTCTTTGCCGATACCGGAAATGAAATTCTGTGTCTCATCGTGTCCGTCATAGGAAACTTTCTCGATGCAGGTATCATCAAGATTAACCACTTCTCTAACCTCGTCAACAACAATGCCGACATTGCCCTGCTGCTCCATCTTGATGATGATGATTCTGGTTGCTTTCGTCTCAACATCTGCGGGAAGCCCCATCTTCAGACGAAGACTCATAACCGGGATAACCTCACCACGGAGATTGATTACACCTTTGATGTAATCAGCAACCTTGGGAACGCGGGTGATATTCTGCATTCTTACGATGTTGTCGATGTATTTGATGTTAATGCCGTACTGCTCGTCGCCGATCTTGATCACGATGAACTGAATCACTTCATGTACTTGATTTTCGGCATCTTCCGTCGTAGCCAGTGCGTCATTTACTTTTAATTCATCCATGACTTTTCCTCCTCTTGCGACAGTTAAATCAGTGCGTTTGCATCCAGGATCAGAGCGACTTCGCCGTCACCGAGGATTGTAGCACCACTGATGAATTTGCACTTGTTGATCAGTTTGCCAAGGGACTTGATAACGATTTCCTGCTGGCCGATCAGTTCACTTACTACGAGACCTGCAAGCCTATCACCCTTCTTTACGATACAAACGATCAGGTCGTCTTTTTCACTCTCCTGCGGAATGTCAAGCACTTCGTCCAGACGGATCAGCGGAATAACGGTGCCGCGCAGGTGGATTACTTCCTTGGCCTGTACGAGCTTGATATCGGATTTGTGAATATTCTCGATCGTCTGAATCGAGCCGAGCGAGATCGCATATTTTTCGTTGCCGACGATAACCATCAGTGCCTGAATAATCGCCAGAGTCAACGGCAGTCTGATCGTCCATGTACTGCCGACGCCGAGTTTGGACTTAACTTCAACCTCACCGCTTAAGGATTCGATCTTGGACTTTACAACGTCAAGACCAACGCCTCGGCCGGATACGTCCGTAACCTTCTTTGCGGTGGAGAAGCTGGGCAGGAACAAAAGATCGATAATATCTTTATCGCTCATGTTCTCAGCCTGCTCAGGTGTGATAACGCCACGTTCGATCGCTTTGTCACGAACGGCATCTACATCAATACCGTTACCGTCATCCTTAACGTCGATCACAACGTTGTTACCATCCTGATATGCATCAAGGTGAATGGAGCCGACTTCCGGCTTGCCTCTTTCCTTACGAATCTCGGCACTCTCAAGACCATGGTCTGCGGAGTTACGAAGTAAGTGCATCAGAGGATCACCGATCTCATCAACTACGGTACGGTCAAGTTCTGTATCCTCACCTGTCATGTACAATTCCATCTGCTTGCCGAGTTTTTTCTGCAAGTCGCGGATCATACGAGGGAATTTCTGCAGTACGCTCTCGATGGGAACCATTCGAACCTTCATAACGGATTCATGAAGGTTGGTGGTAACGCTTTCGAGGTATTCGATCTGCTCATTGAACTGTGTGCTGTTGCTTACTTCGCTCTCGGAGTTGGAAGTAATGGAAACAAGCGAGTTCTTTGCAATGATCAGCTCGCTGACCAGATTCATGAGGGAATCGAGCTTCTCGATGTCGACACGAACCGTTCGGTTGACAACCGGCTTGCCGGCAGCGGGCTTCTTCGCATCCTGCTTTGCGG
>JAIKWO010000059.1 GCA_024684675.1 Lachnospiraceae bacterium | reverse complement strand
GAACCACAAGCCTTGCAAACTCTGTGAGGCATCATCAGAGCACCGCACTTGCTGCACTTAACCAATGTAGGAGCGCTCATTTTCCAGTTCGCTCTACGCTTATCTCTTCTCCCTTTGGAAGATTTATTTTTCGGACAGATGGACATTCGTTACACCTCCTTACCCTCGTTAAAAATATCTTTAATCTTAGCCATGCGAGGATCAGGGATGAATGAATCGCATCCGCATGCCCCATCATTTAAATTCTTGCCGCATATACTGCAAATCCCTTTGCAGTCAGGCTTACAGAGAACTTTCATTGGCCAGTTGACTGAAATTTCATCTGAAACAAGCGCTTCAATGTCGATCTGAAAACCGACAAGATCATATCCTTCTTCCAGGCTCTCCGCATCGATCGGATAATCCGGTGCATACACCATCCTGTCAAAGGTTACATCAAAATCATGTATCGTCTCTTTTAAGCAACGATCGCAATACATGCATACGGAAAACTGTGCGTTTCCTTTCAGTAAAGCCTTGCCCTTCTCCAACGCGGAAACTGTGACTGTAACGGGTGTCCTCTTCGTAATCGCAAAAGACTCACCGCCATACTGAAAATGATCAGCCTCAAAGAGAACTTTCTTCTCTTCCTGCTTTCCTTCTGATGTCAAAACATCTGTCAAGTTCAATAACATTGCAGACTCCTGTTCACACGAAGGTCATTATATCAAACCGATATTTCTTTGTCAACTTCTATTTTACGAGCGCATACGTCTCTCTTGCGATCGCAAGCTCTTCGTTGGTCGGGATGACCATAACCTTTACGCGAGAGCTCTTCTCGGAGATCACGATCTCCTTGCCGCGCTGATTGTTTGCATCCTGATCAATACTTACGCCCATGAATCCAAGGTGTTCACAAACAAGGTTGCGAACGATCGGACTGTTCTCGCCGACACCTGCCGTAAAGCAGATACCGTCTACGCCGTTCATTGCAGCGATATAAGCGCCGACATATTTTGCCACACGATAAGCAAATGCTTCCATTGCTCTGCGGCCCTTGTCTTCGCCCCTGTTCTTGGAATCCTCAAGATCTCTGAAGTCAGAGGAAAGACCTTCGGAAAGACCGAATACACCGGATTCCTTATTTAAGATATTCATGACTTCGTCAATGGACTTGTTGTACTTATTTGCAATAAACTGAAGGATCGCGGGATCAAGGTCGCCGGATCTGGTACCCATGATCAGACCTTCCAGCGGGGTAAGACCCATGGACGTATCGATCGACTTACCAAACTTTACAGCCGAAACGCTCGCGCCGTTACCAAGATGGCAAACGATCAGCTTTAATTTGGAAATGTCTTCGCCCATGAGCGCTGCTGCTCTGCCGGATACGTAAGCATGGCTGGTACCATGAAAACCGTATCTTCTGATCTTATCCTGCTGATAATATTTGTAAGGGATGCCGTAGAGGAAAGCCTCCTCCGGCATTGTCTGATGAAAAGCAGTGTCAAATACAGCCACCATCGGTGTGCCGGGCATCAGTTCGCTGCATGCGCGGATACCGATCAGGTTGGCCGGATTGTGAAGCGGTGCCAGATCGGAACACTCTTCGATCGCTTTGATCACTTCATCGTTGATCACGGTAGAGGATGCAAACTTCTCGCCGCCGTGTACAATACGATGACCGACTGCACCGATCTCGTCAAGACTCTTTACGACGCCGGTTTTCGGATTCATCAGGGCATCGATGACCATCTTGATCGCTACTTTGTGATCAGGCATGGGAGCTTGTGTGATCTCCTTCTCGCCACCTGTTTTCTGATATACGAGTCTGCTTCCGTCAATGCCGATACGCTCGCAAAGACCTTTTGCGCTCATTTCTTCGGTTACGGCATTGATCACCTGAAATTTCAGGGAAGAACTGCCGCAGTTGATTACCAATACGTTCATTTTATATTCTCCTGTACATAATACTTATGATAACTGTGCCTGAACTGCCGTAAGCGCAACTACGCCTACGATATCTTCCCATGAGCATCCTCTGGAAAGGTCATTAACAGGCTTTGCGATACCCTGCAGCATCGGGCCATAAGCTTCCGCCTTGCCTAGTCTCTGAACGAGCTTGTAACCAATATTACCGCAGTCAAGATTCGGGAAAATCAGTACGTTTGCTTTGCCGGCAACTTTGCTGCCCGGTGCCTTGGATGCACCGACTGTATCGATCAGTGCGGCATCCAGCTGCAGCTCGCCGTCAAGTGTCAACTCCGGATACTCTTTGTGCGCGATCTCAACTGCTTCTACTACCTTATCTACAAGTGCGTGCTTTGCGCTGCCCTTTGTGGAGTGAGACAGCATCGCGATGATCGGCTCACCGCCAACAAGTGCCTTGAAGCTCTTTGCACTGCTGTCTGCGATCGCTGCAAGCTCTTCCGCATTGGGATCCTGATTCAGACCGCAGTCCGCAAACAGAAATGTTCCGTGATATCCAAGATCACAGTTCGGAACATCCATGATAAAGAAACCGGAAACCAGTTTAGTGCCCGGTGCCGTTTTTAAGATCTGCAGTGCAGGACGAAGTGTATCTGCCGTTGCGTGGCAAGCACCCGCAACCATTCCATCCGCATCACCTGCTTTAACCATCATGATGCCGAAAGTCAGGAAATCATTCTTTAAGATCTCCGTTGCCCTTTCAAGCGTCATGCCCTTGGCCTGACGAATCTCAAACAAAAGCTGTGCATACTCGTCAAACTTCTCACAGTTCATCGGATCAACGACTTCAAGACCGTCCAGGTTGACTTCCAGCCAACGTGCACCGTCCATAATCTTCTCCTCGTTGCCGACCATAACAACCTTCGCAATACCCTCTTTCATGATCTGAGCCGCTGCGATCAGCGTTCTCTTGTCCGTGGATTCCGGCAGAACGATCTTCTTCACATCCTGTTTTGCCTTCTCCTTGATCAAATCAATGTAGCTCATCCCCCAAATCTCCTTTTCACATTTAGATTGTTAATTTATTGTTAATTTATTGTTATCTTGGAGTTATTATACAGAGATATTGGTATGTATACAAGAGTATTATTGTGTATTTTTCAGTACACATGCACTTAAACAGATACAATCTTGGTAAAAAAGGTGATCGCCGGATCAGGAAGGAATGACTCCTGTCTGCTTTCTTATCATAACCTATGCAAATATGCGTGTAAATGGAGCGAAATAATCATTTTTTCAAAAAACTTTAATACTTTAAATTGAACATGTGCCGTTCAGTGCTATAATAAATAAAATTATTATCAACCTCATCTATTCAGGAGGGTAAGAAGAAATGAGAAAAACAATCAAAGGAAGACTCACATTCGCCGTGATCATGATCGTTGTGGTCGCAATGATCGCATCCACAGCTATCCTTGTCGGAACATCCGGCAGCAAGCTTACAAAAGAACTGACAGATAAGCTTCAGATCAATGCTGACAAGTACGCCAGCTCCATCAACAGTTGGATCGAAAAACAAAAAGGGCTGAATGCCGCAGGCGCTGCTGCATTTGCGGCTCTTCCGGATAGTTCCTATGACAAGGCGCATATCCAGCAGCTGGTTACAACGGAAGGTAGCGGGAATCCGGAACTTCTGAACCTCTACTACGGTATGGAAGACAAGCAGCATCTGCAAAGAGATCCCAATGCGCTGCCTCCGGAAGGTTATGATCCCAGAGAACGTGGATGGTACAAAGCTGCCAAGGCTGCAGGAACCACGATCGTAACAGATCCGTATCTGGATGTACTGATCGGCGGTATGTGCATTACGATCGCAACGCCCGTTTACAGAAACGGTCAGCTCGCCGGCGTGCTCGGTGCCGATTATACACTTGATTCCATCTCTGATGTGGTCAACAGTATTCCATACGATTCGGGCGAATACAGTTTCCTGATCGATGCAAGCGGAAACTATATCATGCACGAAAACAAAGCATATTTGCCGGGTGAAGATACCGCAACATCCGTTCAATCCATCATGCCGGGCATTTCCTCCATCATCACTGCCCCCGGAAGCAGCGTGGTACTGACCAAAGATTATGATTCCAAGCAAAAATACATTGCTACATCTACTATCGCAGGTTGCAACTGGCTTCTTGGTCTCTCACAGCCGACGCAAAATGTTAACGGCACAATCTACAGTCTGATCATCGCAGGCGTTGTCATCGCACTGCTCGCCATTGCCGTTGTAATCATCTTTATGGCCAAGCTGATCAGCAAGCTGCTTGCGCCGATGGAGGATATGAAGACCTTCATTAAAGATAAGGTCATCGGTGAAGAAAACATCAAAGCAACCGGTTCTGAAGTTGCCGAGATCCGCTATCTTTTATCAGAGCTTGAAAGTCGCGTGATTGACACGATCCATAAAACCAAGAGCGAATCCCAGTTGATCCGAGATAAAATGACGTCGGCGTCTGACAAGATCGACGGCATCAACAACAGCATCGCCGAGATCAACGCAGCAATGCAGCGTACGGAAAGCGGCATTGAAAGCCAGACCGAAAGCATTCAGAATATCGGCGAGATCTGCAGCAACGTTATGACTGCAACCGAGACTTTCGCATCCGATACAAGACAGATGAGTGAACGTACAGACGAAATTATCAACCGCGTTCAGGCCATGGTACCCGAAATCCTTGCAAGCAAAAAGCATGCCGTTGATGTAACCAATCAGGCTAAGACCGATCTGGAAGAAGCACTCAAGGGAATTCAGGTGATCGAGCAGATCGTGAATGTTGCAAGTGCCATTCAGGGTATCGCAAGCCAGACCAATCTCCTTGCGCTTAACGCATCAATCGAAGCCGCACGTGCGGGCGAGGCAGGCAGAGGCTTCGCCGTTGTAGCGGATGAGATCAACGGTCTCAGCACCACCACAGGCAGCGAGATTGAAAAAGTCAATGCGCTTACAAACGAAGTAACCGCTAATGTAAACGAGCTTTCCAAGGTAAGCAACCAGATCATCAAGTTCTTAACGGAAAATGTACTTCAGGACTATGATAATCTTGAAAAGCTTGCCAACAACTATATGGAAGATGCAAACTATTATAGTGAGATCAGTAAAGAACTCGGAACAGGTGCCGAAGATGTCAGCTCTTCCGTTTCCGATATTAACAGCGTACTGGAAAGAATCACCGGCGCGCAGAATGAGCTTGGCAGTGCTGTCCACGATATTTCCGACAGTATGCAAAGCATAACCGAATCCAGCGCAAACGTTTCGGGAGAGACAAAAGAAGTGATGGGAAGCATCTCGAATCTGCAGGATACAACAAACAAATTCAACGTATAAGAAAAGACATATTGCATGAAAGTCACAGGCATCATCGCGGAATACAATCCATTCCACAACGGTCATAAACTGCATATCGACAAAGCGCGTGAAATGACGGAGGCGGATTATATCATCGTCGCCATGAGCGGAGATTTTGTCCAGCGCGGTGTCCCTGCCATTATGGATAAAAGGGCGCGTGCCGAGGCTGCACTGAACGCCGGTGCCGATCTCGTCCTCGAGATCCCGTGCGTTTATGCAACAGGTTCGGCGCCCTATTTTGCGATGGGCGGCGTATCGCTCCTGGATAAGCTCGGCGTATGCGATGCGCTTTGTTTCGGGAGCGAATCCGGCGATATAAAGGCCGTCAATGCGTATTCTGCCTATAAACCGGACAACGACGCCGTCAAAGAGGCGTTAAAAAGCGGGATGACTTATCCCGCTGCTCTTGATTACCTATCGGAAAAGGACGGATCATTTCCGCGACTTGCGCCGAACGATCTTCTCGCAGCTGCCTACTGCAAAGCGATCAAAACAAGAAAATCTCCGATCAGCCCCTGCATCATCAAACGGCAGGGTGCTTCTTACGGAGAGCGAGCGCTGACAGGTATGCTCTCTTCCGCAACCGCGATCAGATTGATCATAGAAAGCGAAGACACCTTCCCTGAAGCGATCTCGAGCGCCATCCCGTATCATGTTTATGAGAAAATGAATGCGCAATACGGATTGACTTTTCCGGTCAAAACAGATGACTTTTCATCGCTCCTATATTCCAAACTGCGAAATGTGGCTCCGGATAATCTGATCGAATACCTGGATGTCACCAGAGAGCTTTCCGACAGGATTCAGAACAAGCTTCCAGCTTATGATAACTGGAGCAGCTTTACCGATCTAATTAAAACCAAAAACGTTACCTTTACAAGGGTCAGCAGAAGCTTTGCCCATATCCTCTTAAACATCCGGAAAGACGATATGCTCCGGTATGAAGAGCAGGATTACGTACTCTATGCTAGAATGCTCGGCTTTAAGAAGGAATCCGCTCCGCTTCTGACTGCGATCTCGGAAAACACTTCGATTCCGTTAATCTCCAAACTGGCAGATGCCGGTGACTCCTTATCCGATCTTGCGATGCAAATGCTCGATACGGATCTTCTTGCTTCCGATCTATATCGATATGTTATCCGGCATACATTCCACACCTCTCTGCCGGATGAATATCGCGCCGAGATCATCCGTGTCTGAGCACATCCAAGACGAATTCCCACACACGCTTCGTGGAAGAAATCCCAAGGCGCTCTTTCGGCGTATGGATATCCGGAATATCGGGTCCCAATGATACGGCATCCAGATCTTTGATCTTCTGCGCGATCAGCCCGCACTCAAGACCAGCGTGGATCGAGCGGACAAGCGGCTCCTTGCCGGTACGCTTTTGATAGGTATCCACAATCAGATTTAAGAACGGGGTCTTACCCTTATATTCCCATGCAGGATAATCGCCGCCCACCTTGTATGTACAATCAAAACGGTCGGCAAAAGTTTTCAACTGTCTTAGCAGCTGCTCCTTGCAGCTCTTGACGGAACTGCGAACCGAATAATGAACCGTAAAATGATCCGCTTCCATTGTCATGATCCCAAGGTTTAATGAAGTCTCAACGAGCCCCGGCATATCCATGCACATTCTCTGAACGCCGTTTGGTGTTATATTGAGAAAATCCAGAACTCGAGCCATATCCTCTTGTGTCAGTACACCTTCTCCGACTCTCTCTTTGCATTTCCCCGCTTCTTCCGCGGTCGCCTCACGAAGGGAGATCTTAAGATCCGGATCGCTTACCGCGAATTCGCCGCGAATGGCTGTCTCGATCGACTTAAGCGCATCCTTCGCTTTTTCCGTATCTCCTTCCAAAAGCGTAATATATGCATTCGCCTCTCTGGGGATTGCATTGTCCTTTAATCCGCCAAAGAGATCAACCAAGCCAAACGAAACACTTTCTTTTAAAAGATCAAGCACGCGGACGATCGTCTTATCGGCATTTGCACGCTGCTTATCAATTTCATCTCCGGAGTGGCCTCCAAGCAGTCCCGTAACGGAAAGCTTCATAAGGCTTCCCGACTCCTTTGTACGCTTTACCGGCATCCCGATCTCGGCATGTGCGCCACCTGCGCAGCTTACCAGGAATTCGCCTTCCTTCTCGGAATCGAGGTTTAATAAACGATGCCCTTTTAAGGAGGAAAGATCAATACCGCTAGCCCCCTCCATGCCGACTTCCTCACTAACCGTAAAGACTACCTCCAGGCGGGGATGCTTAATCGTCTTACTATCCAGGATCGCCAGCCCCATCGCAACCGCAATACCGTCATCTCCACCGAGTGTCGTGCCTTCTGCCTTGATCCAATCACCATCAATGGCAAGGCGCAAACCTTCCTTGTCAAAATCAATATCGCAGTCCGCTTCCTTTTCACAGACCATATCCAAATGGCCCTGGAGAATGATCGGCTCCTTGTCCTCATAGCCCGGCGTCGCATCCTTTATGATGATGACGTTTCCAAGATCATCCTGCGTCACAGCAAGGCCACGATCCTTTGCAAACTTCACGCAATAATCGCTGATCTGCTTCTCTTTGTATGAGGCATGCGGGATACCGCAAATCTCCTCAAAATAATGAAATACTTCTTTCGGTTCCAGATTTGATAAAACACCCATTTCTCTATTCACTCTCACACATTAATTCTTAAAGCTATGAATCGGTGCGGGGATTCTTCCGCCACGACCGATAAATGCATCGCAAGAATACGGATTAACCGGCATGATCGGCGCATAGCCGAATAAACCGCCGAATTCCACCTTCTCGCCGACACCTTTTCCGATGACCGGAATAATACGTACTGCTGTCGTCTTCTGGTTCACCATTCCGATCGCCATCTCATCTGCAATGATACCGGAGATCGTAGTCGCCTTTGTATCGCCCGGAACAGCCAGCATATCAAGGCCGACAGAACATACGCAGGTCATCGCTTCCAACTTTTCAAGCGTCAGCGCCCCGGCCGCAACCGCATCGATCATACCCTGATCTTCGGATACCGGAATGAATGCACCGCTCAGACCGCCAACGTAAGAAGAAGCCATCACGCCACCCTTTTTGACCTGATCGTTTAAAAGCGCAAGCGCCGCCGTCGTCCCGGGTGCGCCGGCATATTCCAGCCCGATCTCACACAGGATATCCGCAACACTGTCGCCGACAGCAGGTGTCGGCGCAAGCGACAGATCGACAATACCAAACGGAATATGAAGACGCTTGGATGCCTCCTGCGCCACAAGCTGACCGACACGCGTTACTTTAAACGCCGTCTTCTTGATTGTCTCGCAGAGGACTTCAAAGTTCTCGCCGCGCACTTTTTCAAGTGCTGTTTTGACAACACCGGGGCCGGATACACCGACATTGATGATTGCATCCGCTTCTGTCACGCCGTGAAAAGCACCCGCCATAAACGGATTGTCATCCGGTGCGTTACAGAATACGACAAGTTTCATGCAGGATACCGACTCGCGATCTTTCGTTAACTCGGCAGTTTCTTTGATGATCTCACCCATCAGACGCACGCCGTCCATATTAATGCCGGTTCTGGTAGAGCCAAGGTTCACACTGCTGCAAACGCGTTCCGTCTCCGCCAGAGCCTTCGGAATGGAGCGGATGAGCAGCTCGTCTGCATGCGTCATTCCCTTGGATACCAAAGCGGAATAACCGCCGATCAGATTCACACCGACATCGGTTGCTGCACGGTCAAGCGTTTTGGCGAGCGTAACAAAATCGTCACTCATCTTGCAGGCAGCACCGCCGACAAGCGCGATTGGTGTAACGGAGATCCTTTTGTTGACGATCGGAATTCCAAAGTCCTTCTCGATCTCTTTTCCCGTCTTAACAAGATCCTTGGCAACCGTTGTGATCTTGTTGTATATCTTCTCATTGCAGATCTTCAGATCCGCATCGATACAGTCAAGAAGACTGATCCCCAGCGTAATGGTGCGTACGTCGAGATTCTCCTTCTCGATCATTTTGTTCGTTTCATTAACCTCAAAAATATTAAGCATGATCTTCTCCTAAATCCTGTGCATCTTGCTGAAGATCTCTTCGCGCTGACATTTGATGATAACGCCGATCTCCTCACCGAGTTTCTTCAGTTCATCGGCCATATCACCGTGACTCTTGGGACTGTTTGCAACGTCAACGATCATCATCATATTAAAATAATCCTGGACGATGGTCTGCGAAATATCCAGGATATTGACACCGTTGTCCGCAAGATACGTGCAGACACGTGCGATGATGCCAACTGTATCTTTTCCCACTACCGTAATAATCGTTTTCTTCATTTCATACTCCTCTTTTACTCTCCGACACAGAGAATGTCGGAAGGTTCACTTCTCTTTGCTACATAAAGCGGAATGTCCTTAGCGCATAGATCCGGATCCGCCATTGTCACCTCTACGCGAACGGTCTCATAGGCAAGCTCAGGCAGGTTGTTCTCCTTGCTAAGATGTGCCAGCATGACCGCCTGGATATCATCATGCAGAATCCTGGTCAGAAGCTGCCCGGACGCCTCATTGGACAGATGCCCGCGCTCTCCCAAGATACGTTTTTTCAGGTAATACGGATATGGGCCTGTCTCCAGCATCCGGATATCATGATTTGCTTCCAAAAACAGGATATCCATTCCCTTGAGGCACTCTACCGTATAATCGTTATATATGCCCATATCGGTTGCGATCGCCGCACAGTGGCCGTCTATCTTAAAGCGGTATGCTACGGGATCAGCCGCATCGTGCGAGATGTGCATCGGATCTACCACAATGTCTTTGATGGAAAATTTGTGATCGGCGTCAATCGGATGAAACAGATCCGTATCAAACTGTCCAAGAGATCTTGTACGCATGATTTCCGCGATCGTATCAGCCGTCGCATAAACAGGGATCTCTTTTTTCCGAAGGATCACGCCGAGTCCCTGAATGTGATCCGCATGTTCGTGCGTGATCAGAATGCCATCCACATCTTCTAAAGAAAGCTCCAGTTTCTTGAGCCCTTCTTCTGTTTTCTTCTTGCTGATACCGACGTCCACCAACAGGTGCGTGGTATCTGAACCGACATATATGCAGTTCCCGCTGCTACCGCTTGCGATGCTGCATAATCTCATAAAACTACTCCCTCCAGTATACTTCGAGCTGGTCGCCGGGAGACAGCGTCTCCATGTACTGTGCCTCACGACCGTTTAAGATTGCCGCAACGCTCTTGCCCTTCGGTTTGGACAGATCGAAATCTATATAGTCAAATACATCAACGAAAACGTACGCTGCTTTACCTTTTAAGGTGATCGGCTGACCGTTTACGGTGACACTCATATCCTCGATTACATTTGCCCGAGGCGCTTCTTCATCGCCACCTTCGCCCTCTTCACTGCCTTCGGCAGACTCATCCGCCTCCTCGGTCACGAGGTTCGGATCTCTCTTGATCACATCGCCTTCTTCTGCATCGGCAAGATCGGCAAATGTCATATTGGCATTAAAGCGATCGACATCAGACAGATCGAGCGCTTCCATCGTCCAGATAACAGCGAAGTTCTCATATACCTTCGTATCCATGTCTGCAAGCTTGTTGTTCACATAGATATTCATCTCTTCATTGATCGTGACATCCATGAATTCCGCAATCTGACGGATCGTGTAGAAATTGCAAAGCTCGATCGCATCGCCGTCCTTGATCTCATAATACCCGGACTCAAGCGATCCGTTCACAAGGAAAAACTTGGGCAGCACGATCTTCTTTCCGTTGACCTCCACGGCAAGCTCGCTGTTGTATTCAGGCAACTGATTGATCATCAGGGTTGCAACGGGACCTTCCGTTGATTCCGTTACCTGGATCACATCATTGGCTTTGATCTTGGTATAAATATCCGCCGCATTTCCGTTAACGGTAATCTGCGCCGCTTCACCGGGGAGACCGCGTACCAGACGGCTCTTTCCTGCCACGGTAAAGTTCAGTTCCTTTCCTCGTCTCGGGAAAAGAAGCTCATTCGGGAAATCCGCGTGCATCGCTGCATCAACAACAGCCAGCTTGGCGTTGTCATAAAGCTTTACCCTGCGGTTATTGAATGATACAAAAATAAACGAATTGCTCTGCTCATAGAAAGACAGGCAGATTCCGATCGGTGTAACCAGAAGAGAATCCTTCTTGACCTCACGCTCAAGGAATTTGACTTTCTGCATGACTTCCTCGCCGCGGAGTGCAACACGCTCCGGCACAATGCCGAGCTGCTCTGCAAGTGTATCCGTATAGGACGGGATCTTGCCGCCACCGCCGACAACGAATACGGCGCTGACCGGCTTGTCGCCGTTTAGTTCTTTGATCTTATCACTGACCGCTTTTGTCATCTGCTCAACAACCGGACGAACTGCCTCCAGGATCTCTTTTTTCGAGATTGTCTGCGTCAGACCGATGATATCTTTGTAGGTAATGGTATCCATCTCGCCGCAGTCTTTTTTGATCTGCTCAGCTGTGGCAAAATCAACAAGACAGCGCTGTGCAACCGCTTCCGTAAGACCGTCTCCCGCCATCGGAATCATGCCGTACGCCACGATACTTCCGTCCCTCGTAATCGAAATATCGCTTGTACCCGCGCCGACATCGACAAGCGCAATATTCAGCATACGATACATCTCTGGGATCGCTACCTGAATAGCGGCGATCGGCTCGAGTGTCATGTTGGCAACTTCCAGACCTGCCAAGCCAACAGCTTTATGTAAACCGTCAATAACATCTTCCGGTAAAAATGTTGCGATCAGATCCACGCCAATCGTTCTCGTCTTGTGATTCTCCAGATTGCCGATCACGTATCCGTTCATGTAGTAACGGCATACAGAATATCCGACACAGTAGAACTTGATATCGGACGCATCATCCCGGACAAAATTCTCGTAGGCAACTTCAATGCCTTTGCTGTCGAGCGCAAAGATATCTTCCGTTGTGATCTCTTTTTCTTCGACAAATTCCTGATCGGCATGCACAGTAACCGTCTTTAAGACACGACCAGCCGCTGCGATACATACATCCGTGAGCTTTTCGCCGATTGCTTCTTCAAGCTCTTCCTTAACCTGCAGGATCGTATTGCCGACTCTTCCGATATCGTGGATCTGCCCGTCCAGCATGGATCTGGTCTCATGCTCGTGAACACGTTGTGCCACAACATGAAACTCATCCTTCACTTTATATCCGACGGTACCAACAACGCTTCTGGTCCCGATATCAAGACCGAAAACAAGTTTTCCCGAATATTTTTTGCCCTCACTCATGATGGTTCTCCCTCATTGCAAGATCGATCTGTCTGTATGTCTCTTCCGGCAACCCACTATTGTCAATCACGATACCGCATGCTGCTCTGTATGAAGCATCGTCAAGCTGGCTCGCCAAAATTGCATCAATTTTATCATCGTTGTAGCCGCGGCTTTCCTTCAGGCGCCTGCGCCTCACATCATCCGTTACAGCCACGTACCACATCTCATCCAATATTGTACCATATCCGCACTGGATTAGGAGTGCAGCTTCCACAACAACGTACGGATGCTTTCCCGATACTCTCTCCGAAGCGATCGCATCCTCCACATAGGAGCGGACTGCAGGATGCAGAATCGCTTCAACCTTCTTTAGAAGATCCTGATCATGAAAGATCATCTCTGCCATCCGTTTTCTGTCGATCGCTCCATCAGGCAAAAGAACATCGCTGCCAAGAAGCCGGACGATCGGTTCATAACACGCCTGTCCGGGTTCCTTTAAAAGATTCGCCACATCGTCCGTCATGATGATCCGACAGTTGTACATTTCCTCCAGATATTGAAGGACGGTTGATTTGCCGGCACCCACGCCTCCGGTAATACCTATCGTTTTCATCTATTTTGCCTCATACCAATCCGACCCGGTATGCAGATCGATCGCAAGTGTAACTGCCAGATCTGCAGCGGACTGCATAGAATCTCTCAAGATCTTCGCAACCTGCTCCTGCTCTTCCAAGACCGTCTCGATCAAGAGCTCATCATGGATCTGCAGGATCAGCCTGGACCTCAAGTTTGCATCTTTCAGTCCGCGATAGACTTTGAGCATCGCGATCTTGATAATATCCGCCGCGGTACCCTGGATCGGCGAATTCATCGCGATCCGCTCGCCAAACTGACGCTGCATAAAGTTCGATGCGGCAAGTTCCGGGACGGGGCGTCTTCTGCCGTACAATGTCGTGACATAACCGTTCTTTTTCGCATCTTCTACCGTACTGTCAAGAAAACGCTTGATACCCGGATACGTCGCAAAATACTCTTTGATATAGCCCTCCGCCTCTTTCCGCGATATGGAAAGATCCTGCGAAAGTCCGAATGAACTAATGCCATATACAATGCCAAAGTTAACGGCTTTTGCATTTCGTCTCTGAAGCGGTGTCACCTTGTCAAGCGGCGTATGGAACACCTTGGAAGCCGTGATCTTATGGATGTCCTCATCCGTTCTGTACGCCTCGATCAACTGCGCATCGCCGGACATATGTGCCAGAATGCGAAGTTCGATCTGCGAATAATCCGCATCCGTAAACACATTTCCGTTTTCGGGAACAAAGACTTTCCGAATCATCCGACCAAGTTCCGTACGCATCGGTATATTCTGCAGATTCGGCTCCGTCGAACTGATCCTACCGGTCGCCGTGATCGTCTGGTTGAGATTCGTATGGATCTTTCCGTCTTCCCGGATATAGGCGGCAAGACCGTCAGCATAAGTTGACTTCAGCTTGGTCAGTGCACGATATTCCAGAATATCTTTGACAAAAGGATAGTCCGGTGCCAGTTTTTCAAGAACATCCGCTGCGGTCGAATAGCCGCTCTTGGTCTTTTTGCCGCCCGGAATCTGCATTTTTTCAAAAAGGATCACACCAAGCTGCTTCGGTGAATTGATATTAAAATCCTCACCAGCCGCCTGTCTGATCAATGTCTCGAGCTCACTGATCCTGCCCGCAAGCGTCTCACCGTATGCATTGAGCGCCTCTTTGTCCGCACGGATCCCGATACGCTCCATATCATACAGAACATAGGAAAGCGGCATTTCGATCTCGCAAAACAGCTTCCACATGCCAAGATCCGTCAGCTTCTTTGTGAGGTGCTCCTTTGCCGCATAGGCCGTATAAGCAGAAAGCCCTGCATAGCCGGCTGCCTCTTCCTGCGTCGGTACAAGCGCCTTCCCGCCGCGCTTTCCAAAGACGGAAGCATACGTCGGCATATCGAGCGTCAGGATCTCGGAAGCCACATCTTCCACTTCATAATCACTTTTAAGCGGATTGCAAAGATACGCCGCAAGCTGAATATCAAAACAGCGGCTCACGTCATCATTTTCAAAATACGGGTATGCGGCCTTTAAAAAGAATCCTGTCAGCGTACAGCTTTTATGGAGCTTCTCGATCGCTTCGCCAAGATACGCTGCGGTAAGAAAGCCTTCCCGCAAAAGTACATATACAGCTTCGTCAGCGAACGAAAGACCAAGCATCCAAAGTCCGGACGCATCCGTCACGATATAAAAGCCGACGTCCCCTGCCCGGCAAGCCAAAGATAGCACTTCTTCTGCTTTTTGAAGATCCGTAACGATCTTCAGCTTTTCGTTAAAACCGGATGTATCGGCACCACTTTCAAAACGCTCCAACAGTTTTTTTAATTCCAGTTCTTTGAAAAGTGCATATGCTTCTTTTGTGTAAAAATCTTTGATCTGCGCGGAAGAAAACGAAAAATCAAAATCCGCATCGGTTTTGATCGTTGCCAGTATCTTGGACAGATCCGCCTTGTCACGATTCTCCCGAAGCGATTCCCTGATCGCATTCTTTGTAATCTCATCAAGATGCGCATAGATGTTGTCAATGGAGCCGTATGTCTTCATCAGCTCGCGAGCCGTTTTCTCACCGACTTTCGGGACACCTGGAATGTTGTCCGCCGTATCACCCATCAGGGCTTTGAGTTCGATGAACTGCTCCGGCGTCACATCATATGCGGCAAGAACGTCCGACGCATAGTAAGACTCCACTTCCGTCCCACCCTGCTTGGTCTTCGGGATCATGATCTTGATGTGCTCCGAGGCGATCTGCAAGAGATCACGATCACCCGATACAAGAGAGACTTCCATACCTTCCTGCTCGCTTTTCTTTGCGATGGTTCCCAAAATATCATCCGCTTCCAGTCCAGGCTTTTCACAGATCTGGATCTGCATGGCACGCAGAACGTCCTTGATCACCGGAATCTGCTCATGAAGTTCTTCCGGCATCGGTTTGCGCGTGCCTTTGTATGCGGTATACATTTCATGCCGAAATGTCTTCTCTTTCCTGTCAAATGCAACGGTTAAGTAGGCAGGCTTTTCAACATCCAGGATCTTAAACAGAATA
This sequence comes from Lachnospiraceae bacterium, assembly GCA_024684675.1. Classification (GTDB taxonomy): domain Bacteria; phylum Bacillota; class Clostridia; order Lachnospirales; family Lachnospiraceae; genus VSOB01. The sequence goes on along the minus strand of JAIKWO010000059.1, from coordinate 3,683 downwards.
TTCAAAAAACCATAGATAGCATTCGTATGAAGCCCCTTTGCGTTGGTAAGAGGCGGAACGCCGTAATAGGCACGGTTCATGATACTGTGCCCGTCTATCAAAACGATCTTCTCACTCATCACTTTGTGATCACCAGTACCGTCATTGCGATCACTGCCAAAATGGCGATCGTCTCCAGCACATACATGACGGTAATGGCCCTTTCTCTTACTTTAGACTTCTTGCCCAGTCCGGAAAGCTTTGCTTCCAGACTGCCCTGCAGATCAAATGTACTGTCTTTTTCCAGATGGCTCATGCCTTCTGTAACCAGATACTGAATGGAAAGCTCTTCTTTGCATTCTTCACAGCTTTCCACATGATTCAAAAAAGCCTGCAGCTCTCTTCCTTCCAGCTCATCCCTGATAAAACGCGGAATCGCTTTTTGCGTCTCTTTGCAGTCCATGACAGTCACCGTTTAAAACCAATGAAGAGAGAGGTATCGATACCTCTCTCTGTCATACCTTTCCATCGCAATTTACAGGTTCTCTTTCAGGAAAGCCTGCAACTCGGCAGCCGCCTTTTCCTCATCGCTTCCATCTACGGTCAACTCGATCGTGTTACCGCATTTTACGCCAAGCGCCATCACACCGATAATTCTTTTCGCGTCGGCTTCCTTGCCGTTCTCCTGATTCTTGATCGTTACCTTGCTTGCATAGCCGCCTGCATTCTTGACGAGAATACCTGCAGGTCTTGCATGTAAGCCCAATGCATCTGTGATCGTATACGTGATTGTCTTCATAGTGATTACTCCTTTTGTTATTGCCCGATAGCTCTGATCTTCTCACGGAGCCTCAGGATATATGTAGGGGATACGGACAATTCGTCCAGCCCCATATTGATAAAGGTCTCGGTCAGCGCATCATCTGCGGCAAGTTCACCGCAAATACCGACCCAAATACCGGCTGCATGGCCGTTCTGAATCGTCATCTCGATCAGTTTCAGTACAGCAGGATGATGTGCATCATAAAACGGTTCCAGCTTTTGGTTCTGGCGATCGATCGCAAGCGTATACTGCGTCAGATCGTTCGTACCGATACTGAAGAACTGTACTTCCTTAGCAAGCTCGTCGCTGACAAGCGCCGCAGCAGGCGTCTCGATCATGATGCCCAGCTCGACATCGCCGAATCGAATGTTTTCGTTGAAAAGTTCGCGCTTTACATCTTCCACAATGCCTTTGATCTTGCGAATCTCTTCAACGGAAATGATCATCGGAAACATAATGGAAACCGTTCCGAATGCGGAAGCTCTGTAGATTGCACGAAGCTGCGTGCGAAAGATCTCTTCTCTTGTCAGGCAGATTCGGATCGCACGGTACCCAAGCGCCGGATTCTCTTCTGCGTCCAGCTTGAAGTAATCGGCCTTCTTATCCGCTCCGATATCAAGCGTGCGGATAATGACTTTCTTGCCGCTCATCCGTGATACGACTTCTTTATATGCCTCAAACTGCTCTTCTTCCGTCGGGAAATCATCCCGTCCCAGATACAGAAATTCGCTTCTAAACAGGCCGATGCCGCCCGCATCGTTCTGCAGGACTTTGTCTACATCCTCGACATTACCCATATTCGCATAAAGATTGATCCTGCGACCGTCCTTTGTAACATTGTCCTGCCCGATCAAGGTCTTAAGCTGCTCCATGGCCTCATCGAGACGCTTCTTGGCGCCGGTCTTGGCAGCCAGAATATCTTCATCCGGATCGAGAATCACACTTCCGTCCGTGCCGTCTACAACAGCCATATGCCCGTCATAGCGATGATCCACATCGATATCCACATTCACTAGCGAAGGAATATTTAAGGAACGCGCCAATATCGCCGTATGGGAATTGGCTGAACCGTTCTTTGTGACAAAGGCGAGGAGCTTGCTTTTGTCCATCTGGATGGTCTGCGATGGTGTCAGATCATCCGCCAGAACGATTACCGGCTCATCGCTGTGAAGCGAGCCATCCGAAAGCCCTGCCAGAATGCGCACAATACGACCGGCAATATCCAAAATGTCTGCCGATCTTGCGTTCATGTATTCATCTTCCATAGCGGCAAAGATAGCCGAAAGCTCCTGACCCGTTGCATCGACAGCGTATTCCGCGTTATGACCGTCATCACGAATCTTCAGCGTGACACCTTCAATAAAATCCAGATCTTCCATCATCATCTTGTGCACTTCGAAGATCATGGCTTCTTCTTCGCCGACTTTTTTCCTGGCTTCTTCTGCCAGAATGTCCATCTGCCGCATCGCCTCAAGACGCGCATTTTCAAATCTGGTCACTTCTGCTTCGCGGTCAGAGACCTTTTCGGCGGACGGCGTAAAATTCTCTTCCCGTATCACATAGATCCGTCCGATCGCTATCCCACGGAGCGCACTCTTGCCGGTATATTTTTCCATAAATCAACCTCTTGTTAACGTCAACTTTTTTGAAGAGAAATCATCCTTATTTCCCATTAAAATGATACCAACCATCAATTTTGATGTCAACAAAACGGCACCCTTTTTCACTATTATTTTGCCTCTTTAATCGACGCTAAAATTTTGTTCTGGCGAGGCCCGAAATAAATGCTGAAAACGATCGCGCTTAAGATCCAGGTAACCGGATAACACATGATCACCTGGATATCCGTATAGGACCCCTGTGCCATTAAAACGCTCGTCCAGATGATCCTGAGAACACATGTTGTAAGAAAAACAATGCATGCCGGCACGATCACATCGCCCTCCGCGCGAAGCGCACTCACCCGGATCTCCACAAACTCAAAGACAAAATAGAACGGAACCAGATGAAAGACCATATTCTGCCCGATGTCGGCAACTGCTTTGTCCGATGCCAGCGCATAAATGAAATGCCAGCAGCCGAAAAACAGAATGCAGGAAACGAAAGCCGCAGCGATCAGAGACAAGATTAGGCACTGCTTCACACCTTTTTTCAAACGCTCGATCTTGCCGGCGCCGTAATGAATCCCGACAAAAGTCGCTACCGTTGTGCCAAATGCGTTGTTAACCATCCAGAACAGCGCGTCGATCTTGCCGATCGCACCATACGCCGCAACCGTATCAACGCCAAGCCCGTTGATCGCGGTCATGATCGTCATATTCGCTACGTCATACATCACGGATTGAAATCCCGCCGGAAGCCCAAGATGAAGCATATTGCGCAGGATGCGCATATCGGCGCGGATACCGGATATTTTCAAATCAAGCTCTTCAATGTGAAAGAAAATTATCCGGATCACCAGAAGTGCGCTGATCGCCTGGGAAAGGATCGTTGCCGCCGCCGCACCGGCGATCCCCCAGTGCAGGACAGCCACAAACAGGATATCCAGACCGATATTCAGCATACAGCATACGATCAGATACACCATCGGCCGCCTTGAATCGCCGATCGCGCGCAGGATCGCGGAACCGGAATTGTACAGAAACGAAAAGATGATACACCCGAAATAAATGTACAGATACAGAAGGGACCCGCCCATCAGATCCGCAGGGGTATGCATGATCGTCAGGATCGTCGGCATGAAAAAGCAAAAAACCGCCGAAATGATCACCGCACCCACAGCAGACAAAACAAATACCGTGTATACGCTTCGATTCAGTCTGTCATAGTCTCTCGCCCCGAAGTAGTGCGATACTTCCACCATCGCTCCCATGGAAAGGCC
>JAIKWO010000199.1 GCA_024684675.1 Lachnospiraceae bacterium | reverse complement strand
CATGGCAAAAGATATCAAATACGGCGCAGAAGCGCGTGCGGCACTTGAAGCAGGTGTCAATAAACTGGCAAATACGGTAAGAGTTACGATCGGCCCTAAGGGACGTAACGTAGTGCTTGATAAGTCCTATGGCGCACCCCTCATCACCAACGACGGTGTGACGATCGCAAAAGAGATCGAATTGGAAGACGGTTTCGAAAATATGGGCGCACAGCTCGTTAAAGAAGTTGCGACCAAGACCAACGATGTTGCAGGCGACGGTACCACAACGGCGACCGTTCTGGCACAGGCAATGATCAACGCAGGTATCAAGAACCTCGCGGCCGGTGCAAACCCGATCATCTTAAGAAAGGGTATGAAGAAGGCGACAGAGTGTGCAGTCGATGCGATCGCTAAGATGAGCTCCAAGGTAAAAGGCAAAGAGCAGTTCGCAAGAGTTGCAGCTGTATCTTCCGGTGACGATGAAGTCGGCCAGATGGTTGCGGATGCAATGGAGAAGGTAACCGGCGACGGCGTGATCACGATCGAAGAGAGCAAGACCATGAAGACGGAGCTTGACCTTGTAGAAGGTATGCAGTTTGACCGCGGCTACATTTCCGCATACATGGCAACAGATATGGACAAGATGGAAGCGGTTCTCGATGATCCGTACATCCTGATCACAGACAAGAAGATCAGCAATATTCAGGAGATCCTTCCGATCCTTGAGAAGATCGTTCAGTCCGGCTCCAAGCTCCTCATCATCGCTGAAGATGTGGAAGGCGAGGCTCTGACGACTCTGATCGTAAATAAACTCCGCGGTACCTTCAATGTAGTAGCTGTAAAGGCACCGGGCTACGGCGATAGAAGAAAAGCGATGCTGCAGGATATCGCGATCCTGACAGGCGGTCAGGTGATCAGCGACGAGCTGGGTCTTGACCTCAAGGAAGCAGAGCTTAACATGCTCGGCCGCGCTAAATCCGTTAAGGTTCAGAAAGAGAACACAGTGATCGTTGACGGCGCAGGCAAGAAGGCTGACATCACAGCAAGAGTAAACCAGATCAAGAAGCAGATCGAAGAGACGACTTCCGATTTCGACAAAGAAAAGCTCCAGGAGAGACTTGCAAAGCTCGCAGGCGGCGTGGCGGTAATCCGTGTCGGCGCAGCGACAGAGACAGAGATGAAAGAAGCAAAGCTTCGTATGGAAGATGCGCTTAACGCAACAAGAGCAGCGGCTGAAGAAGGTATCATCTGCGGCGGCGGCAGCGCTTACATCCACGCTTCCAAGGAAGTTGAGAAGCTTGCGGCTAAGCTCTCCGGTGATGAGAAGACAGGTGCCGAGATCGTCCTCAAGGCTCTTGAAGCACCTCTGTTCCATATCGCAGCAAACGCAGGTATGGAAGGCAGCGTCATCATCAACAAGGTTAAAGAGTCCAAGGTTGGCATCGGTTTCGATGCACTGAAGGAAGAGTATGTTGATATGGTAAAAGCAGGCATCCTTGATCCCGCAAAGGTTACAAGAAGTGCTCTGCAGAATGCGACCAGCGTAGCATCCACTCTTCTGACAACGGAATCCGTTGTCTCCACCATCAAAGAACCTGCACCGGCAATGCCGGCAGGACCAGGCATGGGTATGGGGATGTAAGCGTTTAGCACAAGCCAGATAAGACAAGGAAAGCCCTCACGTGAGCTTGCTCACTGGTGAGGGCTTTTATTGGATTATAGGGCGACGCACGGTTATCGAGCAATTTATTGCGAGATAGGCGGGATTGTGCTAAATGCTTTATTTATGCTATAATTTAACTCTATGAACAAGCGCAAACTGCTCGCCATCCTTGGCGGTATTCTCCTTACAATTCTATTACTTTTTGCCTTCAATCTGTTGGTTTACTTAGCTCCACTCCTTCACATTGATCTGGGTGAGCGTTCCCCCGTCGAGGAGGTAGTCACCGGCATTGGAACCGAGATTGGCGGTCTGATCACCACGCATGAGGAGATCGAGCTGCCGACAATGGAAGTGACGGACGATAATCGGGAGCTTTTTGTGGAGGCGTTTGAGTGCGTGATCGAAGGCGGTCTCTTAAAAGCCAAAGGGAGTCTGCTGGGACTTCCCCAAAGTGATGACGGTGAGTTGTACCTGCTTCATTATCCGATTTGGGAGACGGAGCATGATTATGAAGAAGCAATTCTTTCTTCTGATGATAAATCCCGTGTCTTTTGTATTGCGACAGAGATTGATGATAACGGTGATGAATCCTTATTGTATGACCGCTATCAGATTGCGATCAGACTTGACGGTGAGATATTCCCGATCGGCAACGAGGTTTATATTACGACACCGGAGGATCTTGCTTCATATAAGGATCCTTTTCCGGAAGCAGAATCCAAGAAGGGGCTTCTTCTTGACCCGATGCACCTTCATGCGAACTGGGACAATCCGCTTTCGGTAAAACAGGCGATTTATAATATTCCTTTGAGTCTTATTATTGGTGAGAGTACGGCACCGGATGTTCCGACCAAATATTATGAATATCACGGAAAGGAATATGCGTTTAACGGTGTCTATCTCGAAATGTATGACTTCGTTTTCAGCACGTTAACACGCAATGATATTGTAACAACAGCTGTTATTTTAAATGATTTGAAAGACCGGACGAAGCCGCTGATCCATCCGGATACAAAAGCCGGTAAGGGCTATTACTATATGGTTGATACGACGGACGAGGAGGGCTGCGAACTTTTTGAAGCGGTTCTGACTTATCTGGCGGATCGATATCATGATGAAAAGCACGGCCTGATCAGTAACTGGATCATTGGCAATGAAGTGAATGTCAGACAGTGGAATTATCTGGATTATACGGATTTGGAGACATATACGGATGCTTATGCAAGAGAGTTCCGGCTGGCATATTCGGCGATCCGAAGCAGAAATGCCAACGCACGTATCTATATTTCGCTTGATCAGCAGTGGGATAAGGATGCGACAGATGTGAAGTTATTCTATGACGCGAAAGACCTTCTTGACATTTTTGCCGGTCAGATCAGAGCCGGGGGCGATATTGATTGGGGACTTGCATTTCACCCGTACTCGGTTCCGATGACATGGCCGAAATTCTGGGAGCTCTCCGCGAAGAGTGAAGATCTTGTACGCGACCAGAGCGGGACCCCGATGATCTCGATGTCCAATATTGATGTTCTGACGGATTATATGCATCTTTCCCGCATGCGCGCGCCTGATGGTTCGATCCGCCATATCCTGTTAAGTGAGCAGGGTTTCCCCGCAAGTAACGGAGAATCCGTGCAGGCAGCTGCGATCGCTTATGCGTACTATATCGCAGAGGACAACAAATATATTGATGCTTTGCTTTTATCTCGCGAGACGGATGCACCGGAGGAAGTTCTGAAAGGCCTTTCGCTTGGGCTGTATACAAGCACGGGCACACCGCGCGCTTCCGTTGAGGTTTTCCGCTGCATGGATGATGAGGATGGCAAGGATAGAACCTCGCATCTGCTGGATACGATCGGTGCCTCTGATTGGGATGAAGCACTTGAGTGGGTTCGTTAGTAAAATTGTGTTATAATGTTTTACGCATATAAGAATGCCGTTCGATCGAGACGACGGAATGGAGTGAAATTATGAAAAATAAAAAGCTATTTAGAATGGTAACAACTGTTATCGTATCCGCGGGATTGTTTATACAGAGCGCGTTTCCGGTATTAGCCGCAGAGGATGTAAACCGCAACGAGACATTTACCACGCTGGCACAGATGGCGACCTATACAGGGGATCGCAATCCTGATGCATGGACAGTAAACTATCTGACGGAAGTAGAGCAGTACTACTGGAACTTCAGCGCACCGGGCAAGCAGGATGATCATCGGATGACGCTGAACCTGATCAGCAACGCATACCGGAACCTTGAGATGTTCCTCGATAACGGTTACACGGTTGATTATAATGAACTGAAGGCTTATGCGGAGGATTATAAGGTTCGCCGCGGCTATGCCGATGCATACTACACGATTCTGACGGAATGCTTAAAGAATCCGTATGTGCTGAATAAGCCTGCTGCGATTGTGACGGATTACACTTATAACGGACGTGACTACAGTAAAGTATTCGATCCGGATTATTATTATGATAATAATCCCGATCTGCAGGCTTCGATCGGATTCAATCCGCCCGAACTTCTGCGTCATTTTGTCGAAGTCGGCATCAACCAGGGTCGCGTTGGTAAGGCAGGCTTTTCTGTTGAACAGTATGCATCAGGCGTAGATGCCGAGATCGCAACGCAGAATCCTTCTGCCGCTCCGGCCGGTCGTGCACCTTACGTGCGCAAGTACAGCTTCAGCCCCGCCTGCTACTACGGCAGATACCTGAATCACTATGATTATTCTTATCTTGAATCGGATCCGAATGAGATGATGTAGACTTTACTTTTTTCTTGGAAAATTTTATAATATTATGCGTATTTTGATTTTGCAGAGGGGACTATCCCGGAACGGAGATCGATATGAAGAAATTGGAAGAATACGTACGGAGTATACCGGATTTTCCCGAAAAAGGGATTATCTTTCGTGATGTCACAAGCGTACTCGGCGATGCCGACGGATTGCATCTTGCCATCGATTCGATGCAGGATCTTGTGAAGGATCTGGATTACGATGTGGTTGTAGGACCTGAATCACGGGGATTTATCTTCGGTATGCCGATCGCTTATAATAATCACAAGCCTTTTGCCCTGATCCGCAAGAAGGGCAAGCTTCCTTGTGAGACCGTTTCAATCGATTATGATCTTGAATACGGTAAGGCGACGATCGAGATGCACAAGGATTCCATAGAGAAGGGGCAGAAAGTTCTGATTGTGGACGACCTGATCGCAACGGGTGGCACGACGGAAGCAATGATCCGCCTGATTGAATCTCTCGGCGGTGTGGTTGTTGGTATTGTTGTTATGATCGAACTTGCAGGATTAAAAGGCAGAGAGAGGATCGGCGGTTATCGTTTGGATGCCGCGATCACTTACGAAGGAAAGTAGTTTATGGATTTCAGACACGAAGAATTGCTCGATGACGGCAGAATTGAAGAGATCGCTGAATTCCAAAGTCCTGAGACACTGTATCAGGACTTAGTTTCTCGTGTCAAAAAATATCACCCTTCGGATGACATTTCTCTAATCGAAAAAGCTTATAAAATTGCATATGAGGCTCACAAGGATCAGAGGCGTAAGTCCGGTGAGCCGTATATTATTCACCCGCTGTATGTGGCGATCATCCTAGCCGATCTGGAGATGGACAAGGAGACCCTGGCAGCGGGTATTTTACACGATGTTGTTGAAGACACCATCATGACGAACGAAGAGATCACGGAAGAGTTCGGTGAGGACGTCGCGCTTTTGGTTGATGGTGTTACGAAGCTGCAGCAACTCGAACTTCCGGAAGGAAACGTACTTTCCGGCGATCAGGAAAAGCTGGAGATGCAGGCAGAGAACCTGCGCAAGATGTTCCTTGCTATGGCCAAGGATATCCGTGTGATTCTGATCAAACTGGCTGACCGCCTTCACAACATGCGTACATTAGGCCATATGCCTTCCGAGAAGCAGCAGCGTATTGCGCGTGAGACAATGGATATCTACGCACCGATCGCGGACAGACTCGGTATTTCCCGTATCAAAGTCGAGCTGGATGATCTTTCCTTAAAATATTTGCAGCCTGACGTATACTATGATCTGGCAGAAAAGATTGCGGTTCGGAAGAGTGAACGTGAGAAGTATATTCAATCCATCGTGGATGAAGTCGGCGAGCATATCAAATCAGCAGGCATTCAGGCTGAACTGGACGGCCGTGTTAAGCATTTTTTCAGTATCTATAAGAAAATGAAGAATCAGCACAAGACGATCGATCAGATCTACGATCTCTTTGCTGTCCGCATCATTGTGAATTCCGTTAAAGACTGTTATGCGGCACTTGGCGTGATTCATGAGATGTATAAGCCGCTTCCGGGTCGATTCAAAGATTATATCGCGATGCCCAAGGCGAATATGTATCAGTCTTTGCATACAACGCTGATCGGCACGAACGGCCAGCCGTTCGAAATCCAGATCCGTACGCATGAGATGCATAAAGCTGCTGAGTACGGTATTGCTGCGCATTGGAAATACAAAGAAGCATCCGACGGCAAGAAAGCGCCGACGCAGGAAGAGGAGAAGCTGGTATGGCTTCGCCACATCCTGGAGTGGCAAAAAGACATGTCGGATAACAAGGAATTTTTAAAACTCTTAAAGAGTGACCTTGACCTTTTCTCCGACAGCGTATACTGCTTTACGCCGACAGGCGATGTAAAGAACCTGCCCGCCGGATCCTGCCCGATTGATTTCGCGTATGCGATCCACAGTGCGGTCGGTAACAAGATGATCGGCGCCCGTGTCAACGGGAAGCTTGTTACGATCGATTATGAGCTGAAGAACGGTGACCGGATTGAGGTTCTGACTTCGCAGAACTCCAAGGGACCGAGCCGTGACTGGCTGAACCTTGTAAAAAGTCCGCAGGCCAAGAACAAGATCAACCAGTGGTTCAAATCGGAATTAAAAGAAGATAATATTGCCAAGGGAAAAGAACTCCTGCAGGCTTATGCCAAGACAAAAGGCATGGATATTACCCTATTGATGAAGCCGTCTTACATGGAATATATCATGAACAAGTACGGTTTCAAGGAATGGGATGCAGTCTTTGCGGCTGTCGGGCACGGTGGCCTTAAGGAAGGGCAGATCCTGAATAAGATGCAGGAACTGTATGATCGCGAGCATCGTCAGGTGAAGAGTGACAGTGAGATCCTGGCGGAGGTGGAAGAGAATGCGGGAAGCTTTAAGCGGATCCGTTCCCGTTCCAGCAACGGTATCATTGTCAAAGGAATTGACGACGTTGCGGTTCGTTTTTCCAAGTGCTGCTCACCGGTTCCGGGCGACGATATCGTCGGATTTGTTACAAGAGGTCGCGGTATCTCCATTCACCGTACCGATTGCATCAATGTTTGCAATCTGCCTGAGCATGACAGGGCCAGACTGATCGATGCGGACTGGCAGGGCGGAGAAGCGATCGGCAAGGAGAAGTTCCTGGCTGAGATCCGGATCTTTGCAAACAATAGGAGCGGACTGCTTGCGGATATCTCCCGCGTTATGACGGAAAAGAACATCATGATCATGTCGATCAACACGCGTACCAGCAAACAGGGCATCGTGACCATGGATATGTCTTTTGAGATCTCGACAAGAGATGAATTGCAGCATATCACGGACAAGATCAGAAGCATTGAGAGTATCATCGATATCGAAAGGACAACAGGCTGATGGCAGATATCAAGATCGGACGTATTGTTCTGGGCGTATGCCAGACCAATTGCTATTTCTTATATGAAGAAGGAAAAACGGACGTTATTTTTATAGACCCCGCAGATAAAGGCGATTATCTTCATGAGGTTCTCTCACAGCGCGGTTTTCATGTGGCGGGTATTCTGCTGACGCACGGTCATTTTGATCATATCTGGGGCGTGAGAGCGCTTGCCGATCTTGCAAATGCTGAAGTGTGGGCTGCAGAAGAAGAGAAAGATGTTTTGGAGAGCGACGATCTGAATGCCTCTGCAAGAGTGGGGCGTGCCTGCACGGTAAAGGCAGATCATTATGTAAAAGACGGCGATACGATCACGATCGCGGGTATGACCTGCAGGATGATCTTAACCCCCGGGCATACAAAGGGAAGCTGTTGCTATTATTTTGAAGATGCCGGCTATCTTATTGCGGGTGATACGGTGTTCCTGGAATCTGTCGGAAGGACTGATCTGCCGACCGGCTCCGAGAGCGCACTCGTGCGTTCGATCCGGGAGAAGCTGTTCGAACTTCCCGATGATACGAAAGTGTATCCGGGACACGGCGATGCGACAACAATCGGACATGAAAAGATGTACAACCCATTTGTGGTCTGATATGGAACGGAAAGAAGTTAAATGATAGCAGTACGGATCAATACGGAAGGATTTGAATACGACATTCATTCACTGGTAAAGGCTTTCTATCCCAAGGACGAGGTTAAGGTTTTTCTCGACGGGACGAAAAGCCTTTTTTCTGATGCGGATAAACCGGAGCTGGTGATCCGAAGAAATTCGGACAACGCGAATGACAAATATCAAATCGAGATTAGAGTTTTGGACGGAGATGGCCATGAGCGAGAGGCGGATAAGCAGGAGATCATCCTGTCATCGTCACCATCCAAATCCGAAATTCGTAACGGAATAAAGAAGATAGTATATCAATCGTTATCAAAATATACCGGACATGATCTTCCATGGGGGTCACTCACCGGTATCCGTCCGACCAAAATCGCGATGGGACTTTTGGAAGAAGGAAAAAGTGACACAGATATCATTTCTTATCTGAGAGAACAATATTTTGCATCTGATTCAAAAATTAAACTTGGAATTGATATTGCGAAGAGAGAGCGGGATATCCTTTCCCATATTCATCATGAGAATGGGTACAGCCTATATATTGGCATCCCATTCTGCCCCACAACTTGCTTGTATTGCTCGTTTACGTCCAATCCGATCTGCAGTTGGGCATCCCGCGTGGATGATTATCTGACTGCTCTTGAACATGAACTTGAAGAGAGTGCAAAGATCATGGATGGACGAATTCTCGATACGGTTTACATCGGAGGCGGAACACCGACAACTCTGTCACATTTTGAACTCACAAGGCTGATCCAAAAAGTCAAAAGTGTTTTTGACTGGTCGCATGTTTGTGAATTTACGGTTGAGGCAGGACGCGCCGACAGTATCACAAGAGAAAAACTTGTTGCATTAAAGGAACTTGGGGTGACAAGAATTTCTGTCAATCCACAAACCATGAATGACATGACCTTGCAAAGGATCGGAAGACAGCATTCGGTAGAACAGGTTAAAGAAGCGTTCGCACTTGCAAGGGAGATTGGATTCACAAACGTTAATATGGATTTAATTTTGGGCCTACCGGGTGAAGGTGAAGAGGAAGTGGCGCATACCCTTTCCGAAATAGAAAAGTTAAAACCTGATAGTCTGACTGTTCATACGCTTGCGTTAAAGAAAGGCTCCAGACTGGTTGAATGGATTGAACAGAATGGATGGGAAGCTCTTCGGGAACCGGAGCGGGCAATGGAACTTGCCGTTTGCTCTGCCGAGAAGATGGATCTTCATCCGTATTATCTGTACAGGCAGAAGAACATGTCCGGTAATTTTGAAAATGTCGGCTATGCCCGGGAAGGGTGCTACGGGATTTATAACATTCTTATCATGGAGGAGATCCAGTCGATCATTGCACTCGGTGCCGGAAGCATCTCCAAACGAGTTGATTCGGACGGACGAATCGAACGTTGTGACAATGTAAAAGATGTGAACCTTTACATCGAAAAGATTGATGAGATGATCGAGCGGAAACGGAAGCTCTTTTGTGCACCGACGCCTTGAAAACCACAGCGAAACAGTGTAAAATCGTGTGAGGTGTGTAAAGGTACATTATAATAAGGAGAGAACTGTATGGCACTCAGTATGAAACCGGTTACCGGTATGAAAGATATTATGCCCGACGAGATGCGGATCCGTGATTATGTGCAGGGGATCATTAAAGAGACCTATGCGCGTTTCGGTTTTACATCGATCGAGACTCCCTGTGTGGAGAATATAGAGAACCTGACCAATAAGCAGGGTGGCGAGAATGAGAAGCTGATCTTTAAGATCTTAAAGAGAGGCGAAAAGTTAAATCTTGAGACAGCATCGTGTGAAGCTGATCTTGTTGACGGCGGTCTTCGCTATGATCTGACGGTTCCGCTTGTACGTTACTATTCCAACCATGCGAACGATCTGCCTTCACCTTTCAAGGCATTGCAGATGGGCAATGTATGGCGCGCGGACAGACCGCAGAGAGGTCGTTATCGTCAGTTCATGCAGTGCGATATCGATATCCTCGGCGAGCCCTCGAACCTTGCGGAGATCGAATTGATCCTGGCAACGACAACAACGCTTGCCAAGATCGGCTTCAAAGGTTTCCAGATCCGCATCAATGAGCGTCGCATTTTAAAAGCGATGGCATCTTACAGCGGTTTTGCGGAAGAAGAATACGACAATGTCTTCATTATTTTAGATAAGATGGACAAGATCGGTTTAGACGGTGTGGAAGCGGAACTGAAGGAGTCCGGCTATCCGGAAGGAGCGATTGCAAAGTACATCGAACTCTACCGGATGATCGACGGTGTGACCGATACAACGAAGGCGCTCACCGATCTTTGCGATAAGCTGATTGAGGCGGGAGCGCTCGATCCGGAGGTAAAGACAAACCTCACGGAGATCATTGACAGCGTGAAGGCAACCGGTTCTTCCGTATTTGAGATGGTATTTGATCCGACACTCGTACGTGGCATGTCATATTATACGGGTACGATCTTTGAGATTGCGATGCCGGAATTTGGCGGCAGCTGCGGCGGCGGTGGACGTTATGATAAGATGGTTGGGAAGTTTACCGGCAAAGATGTTCCTGCTTGCGGTTTCTCCATCGGTTTTGAAAGGATCATCCTGCTTCTGATGGAAAGTGGATTCCAGGTACCGGAGGAGGCTTCCAAAGTTGCTTTCCTGATTGAGAAGGGCGTATCCGGAAAGGAGCTTTGCAATGTGATCTCCAAAGCGCAGGAAGCACGCGCCGCAGGCAAGAAGGTATTGGTAGCCCGCATGAACAAGAACAAGAAGTTCCAGAAAGAGCAGCTTTCCAAAGAGGGCTATACGGACTTCGAAGAATTTTACAAGAATCCCTTATTATAATATAGAAGATTTAGAATCATTTTTCAGGAGGCATATTATGGCAGAGACAATGAAGGGCCTGCATCGAACCCACAGATGCGCGGAAGTGACGCGCGCATCGATCGGCAGTGAAGTGACGGTAATGGGCTGGGTACAGAAGCAAAGGAATAAAGGCGGCATTATTTTCGTTGACTTAAGAGACCGTTCCGGTATCCTGCAGATTATTTTTGAAGAAGCGGATTGCGGCAAGGAAAGCTTTGAAAAGGCTGAGAAGCTTAGAAGCGAATTCGTTGTGGCAGTGACCGGTATTCTGGAGAAGCGTTCCGGCGCCGTTAACGAGAATCTGGAGACGGGTGAAGTGGAAGTACGCGCCAAGAGCGTACGGATTCTGTCCGAAGCGGAGACACCGCCGTTTCCGATCGAAGCAGGCGTTAAGACCAAAGAAGAACTGCGTCTCAAATACCGTTATCTCGACCTTCGTCGTCCTGATCTGCAGAGCAATATCATGCTGCGCAGCAAGATCGTCGCGAATGTGCGCAAATTTATGACGGATGAGGGATTCCTTGAGATTGAAACACCGATCCTCGGCAAGTCCACACCGGAAGGCGCAAGAGACTATCTTGTACCGAGCCGTGTGCATCCGGGCACGTTTTATGGTCTGCCGCAGTCCCCGCAGTTGTTTAAACAGCTTTTGATGTGCTCCGGTTATGATCGCTATTTCCAGATCGCAAAGTGTTTCCGTGACGAGGATCTTCGTGCGGACAGACAGCCCGAGTTTACCCAGATCGATATGGAACTTTCCTTCGTTGATGTAGAGGATGTACTTGATGTCAACGAGAGACTGATCAAATATGTTGCAAAAGAGGCAATCGGTCTTGATGTACAGCTTCCGCTTCCTCGCATTACCTGGCAGGAAGCAATGGATCGTTTCGGATCCGATAAGCCGGATACCAGATTCGGTCTTGAACTGACTGATGTTTCGGATGTTGTGAAGGGTTGCGGTTTCGGCGTTTTCACATCCGCATTGGAAGCAGGCGGCAGCGTCCGCGGTATCAACGCAAAAGGTCAGGCGGAGATGCCCAGAAAGAAGATCGATGCACTTGTTGATTTTGCAAAAGGTTATGGTGCAAAAGGTCTTGCTTATCTTTCCATTCAGCCGGATGGCACTTACAAGTCTTCTTTTGCCAAATTCATGACAGAAGAGCAGCTTGATGCACTCGTAAAGAAAATGGGTGGTGAAAAGGGCGACCTGCTGTTCTTTGCGGCTGATAAGCTGAATATCGTATACAGTGTATTGGGCGCACTTCGTATTGAGATCGGCGAGATGATGGGTATCATCGATCACGATAAGTTCAACTTCCTGTGGGTAACGGAGTTCCCGCTTTTGGAGTGGAGCGAAGAAGAGAACCGCTTTGTGGCGATGCACCATCCGTTCACGATGCCGATGGAAGAGGATCTTCCTTATATTGATTCCGATCCGGGTCGCGTGCGCGCGAAGGCATACGATATCGTATTAAACGGTGTGGAGCTCGGCGGCGGTTCCGTACGTATCTATCAGGATGACGTGCAGGAAAAAATGTTCGAGATCCTCGGCTTTACCAAAGAGGAAGCGCACAATCGTTTCGGATTCCTTCTTGATGCATTCCGCTACGGTGTTCCGCCTCACGCAGGACTGGCATACGGTCTCGACAGACTCGTTATGCTCCTTGTCAAGGCAGACAATATCCGTGAAGTGATTGCGTTCCCGAAGGTAAAGGATGCATCCTGCCTGATGATGAATGCACCCGATGTTGTTGATGAGGTACAGTGGGCAGATCTCCATCTTGCAAAGCGCGCGGAAGAGTCCGAGCAGTAGGCGGAGGCAATATGGCAGAGCGTGTGAACGTTTATATCGCCGATATACAGTATTATATGGATGAAACGCATTTTACCGAGGGCCTTTCCCATATCTCGAAAGAGCGGAGAGAGACCATCGGCAGGTTGCGTGCGCATAAAGATAAAGTCCGCAGTTTGTGCTGCGGACTCCTTTTGCATTATGGGCTGCATGATTTGGGATATACCGGGAGCGAATCCTGGGAGACTGCCTATGGAGAAAAGGGAAAGCCTACCTTTCCGGATTATCCGGATGTTTGCTTCAACTTATCGCATTCCGGAGACTATGTAGCCTGTGCGATCGCAAAGGCGCCGGTTGGAATTGATATCCAGAATGAGCGTAAGACGATCCCGGGAATGAACAGGGCGGTTTGCCCGGAAGATGACCTTGATGTGCTGTATGGAACGGAAGAAGAGCGTCACCTTCATATCCTGGAGTCGTTCAGCGCCAAGGAAGCGTATTTAAAGTACACTGGTATGGGCATGTCGCTTGGTTTTTCGAATGTCCATGTAGATCGGAAAGCAGGGACTGCATGTATGGCAGACGGTAGCGGCGGCGCTTTTTTACAAAGGATTGAAGTGCCGGATCGAACTGACTACCGGGTTTATGTGTGCTTTTCGAGGTTGTTCTCGGTGTATACAAAAATACCACATAACAATTTGATACATGAGAAGTTTTCATCTAATGAATGAAATGTTTGACAAGTGCTTTTTCCGGTTGTATCGTATGGTGTAACAAAAAACTGTTAAATACAACACGGAGGAATGAATTATGAAAAAATGGATGAGCTTACTGGTTGCGACAGCAGTTGCAACTATGATGGTTACCGGATGCGGTAACAGTGCTTCCGCTCCTGCAGGTGAAGCGGCAGCATCAGGCAATTGGAAGATCGGTTCGATCGGACCTGTTACCGGTGCAGCGGCTGTTTACGGTCAGGCTGTTAAGAACGGTGCACAGCTCGCAGTTGACGAGATCAATGCAGCAGGCGGTATCGCAGGCGTACAGATCGATTACAATTATCAGGATGATGAGCATGATGCAGAGAAGGCAGTCAATGCTTACAATACTTTAAAAGACTGGGGCATGCAGATGCTCATGGGTACCGTAACAAGTTCTCCTTGCGTAGCGGTTGTTGAGAAGACACACGAAGACAACATGTTCCAGTTGACACCGTCCGGATCTTCGGTAGACAGCATTAAATATGACAACGCTTTCCGCGTATGCTTCTCCGATCCGAACCAGGGTGCTGCTTCCGCACAGTACATCGGCGAGAACAAGCTGGCGACCAAGATCGCGGTTATCTACAACAGCTCCGACGTTTACTCTTCCGGTATCTACCAGAAATTCGCGGAGAATGCTCCTTCTCAGGGACTTGAAGTTGTATCCGCTGAAGCATTTACGGCTGACAATGCGACAGACTTCTCCGTACAGCTTCAGAAGGCAAAAGATGCAGGCGCTGAGCTTGTATTCCTTCCGATCTACTATACAGAAGCTTCCATTATCTTAAAGCAGGCGAACACCATGGGCTATGCGCCGATCTTCTTCGGATGCGACGGCCTGGACGGTCTCCTTGCAGTAGAAGATTTTGATACATCTCTTGCAGAGGGCGTTATGCTCCTGACACCGTTCGCGGCAGATGCAAAGGATGAGAAGACACAGGCTTTCGTAAAAGCATTCAATGAGAAATACAAAGAGACACCGAACCAGTTCGCAGCAGATGCATATGATGCGATTTACGCTATGAAGGCTGCTCTTGAAAAAGCAGGTGCAACACCCGATAAGAGCACTTCCGAGCTTTGCGATCTGATGAAGAAAGCAATGACAGAGATCACGGTTGACGGTGTAACCGGTGCAGGCATGACATGGTCCGCAGACGGCGAGCCGAACAAAGCACCGAAGGCTGTTAAGATCGTGAACGGTGAATACGCAGCAATGTAATGTATTCTTATATAGAAGAAACGACAGAAAGATGAAATGTTAAAGAGGTAGACGTATGAGTTTCATATCTTATCTCGTAAACGGAATCAGCCTGGGTAGTGTTTATGCGATTATTGCACTCGGCTATACGATGGTATACGGTATTGCAAAAATGCTGAACTTTGCTCACGGTGATGTCATCATGATCGGTGCATATGTAGTATTTGTACTTGCAAGCGGAACGGGGCTCGCCCCCGTTCTTTGCGTTATCCTGGCGATGGCGTTCTGTACCGTCCTTGGTATCACCATTGAGGGGATCGCGTACAGACCGCTGCGCAGTGCATCACCTCTGGCGGTTTTGATTACGGCAATCGGTGTCAGCTATTTCTTACAGAATGTGGCACTTCTGATCTTCGGCGCAAACACGAAATCCTTCACATCCGTTGTGGGGACCGAGCCGATCAAGCTGGCGGGTGGCGAACTGACCATTTCAGGTGAGACGATCGTAACGATCGCAGCCTGCATTGTGATCATGGTCTGCCTGACACTTTTTATCAAGAAAACAAGAGCAGGGCAGGCAATGCTTGCTGTATCCGAAGACAAAGGCGCAGCGCAGCTGATGGGCATCAATGTGAATGCGACCATCGCGCTGACATTTGCGATCGGTTCCGCACTTGCGGCAATCGCGGGCGTATTGCTTTGCTCTACCTATCCGTCTCTGACGCCGTATACGGGTGCCATGCCCGGTATTAAGGCGTTCGTTGCGGCGGTATTCGGTGGCATCGGGTCGATCCCGGGCGCTATGATCGGTGGCATCCTTCTGGGGATCATTGAGATTCTCGGTAAGGCGTACATTTCTTCGCAGCTTGCGGATGCGATCGTATTTGCCGTGCTGATCATCGTGCTTCTGGTCAAACCCACCGGTATCCTGGGCCGTGAGATCCAGGAGAAAGTGTAGGTGCGCGGGATGAAAACAAATAAAAACATGAAACAGAATGTCATCACGTACGGCATCGTACTTGTGATCTTTGCACTCGTGATGATCATGAAATATACGGTCGGGATCTCGAGCCTCTTACAGGGCCTTCTTGTTCCGGTCTGCATGTATGTGATGCTGGCGGTATCTTTGAATCTGGTTGTCGGGATCCTTGGGGAGCTGAGTCTCGGACATGCCGGCTTCATGTGCGTCGGCGCTTTTTCGGGTGCATTTTTCTCCATGTGCACAAAAGGTGCAATGCCGGATCTTCTGCGCTTTGTGATCGCTATGTTAATCGGCGGCGCAGTAGCGGCATTTTTCGGGATTGTGATTGGGATTCCCGTTCTTCGCTTAAAAGGTGATTACCTGGCGATCGTAACGCTGGCATTCGGCGAGATCATCAAGAATATTATGAACGTCCTCTACATAGGAAGAGATGCGGACGGATTTCATTTTTCCACAAAAGATATGATTGACCTGCATATGGGTCCGGACGGCCAGGTGATAATCAACGGACCGCAGGGGATCACTGGAACGCCGAATGATTCTACTTTTGTGATCGGAACGATCCTCGTGCTTCTTTCGCTTGTGATCGTGCTCAATCTTGTACAGTCGAGAGACGGCCGTGCGATCATGGCAATTCGCGACAACAGGATTGCAGCGGAATCCGTCGGGATCAATATCACAAAATATAAGCTGATGGCGTTCACGATCTCGGCAGCGATTGCCGGTGTGGCGGGTGTTCTCTATGCGCACAACTTATCCACACTGACCGCACTTCCGAAGAACTTTGGATATAACATGTCGATTATGATCCTGGTATTTGTTGTGCTGGGCGGGATCGGCAATATCAGAGGCAGCGTGATCGCAGCGATTGTGTTGACACTTCTTCCGGAGCTCCTTCGCGGACTGAACGATTACCGTATGCTGATCTATGCGGTGGTTCTGATTGCGATGATGCTCTTTAACTGGAGCCCGAAAGGGATCGAGTTCAAGGAACGGTATGCGCCAAGGCGCCTGCTTCGCAGAAATGCGGGAAAGGAGTAAGAGATGGCATTACTTGATGTAGAAAACTTAAGCATCTCTTTCGGTGGCCTTCGTGCAGTGAATGATTTTGAGATCCACATCGAAAAGGGGCAGCTCTATGGCTTGATCGGACCGAACGGTGCCGGCAAGACAACGGCGTTTAACCTTTTGACAGGTGTATATAAACCGAACGAAGGCATCATCCGCCTGGATGGGCAGGATATTACCGGTAAGAAGACGATTGAGATCTCGAAGGCCGGGATTGCAAGAACCTTCCAAAACATTCGCCTTTTTAAAGGGATGTCTGTTCTTGACAATGTAAAAAGTGGTCTTCATAACAAATACATGTATAAGACGATCGCATCGATCCTTCGTCTTCCTTCCTACTACCGTGTGGAGAAGGAGATGAACGAAAAAGCGATGGAACTTTTGACCGTATTCGACCTTGACGGGGAAGCGAACACGCTTGCCTGCAATTTGCCGTACGGTAAGCAACGAAAGCTCGAGATCGCGCGTGCGATGGCGACGGATCCGAAGCTCCTGCTTCTTGACGAGCCGGCGGCCGGCATGAACCCGAATGAGACAAAAGAACTGATGGAGACCATTCGCCTGATCCGTGACCGTTTCGATATCACGATCCTCTTGATCGAGCATGATATGAAGCTTGTAAAGGGAATCTGCGAAGAACTGACGGTGCTGAACTTTGGTAGCGTGCTTGCACAGGGTAAGACGGCGGATGTCTTAAGCGATCCGGAAGTTATCAAGGCATATATAGGAGAGGACGATTAAAATGGCAATGCTTGAAATCAAAGACTTGGAAGTCTGCTATGGCATGATCCGTGCGATTAAGGGAATCTCCTTTCATGTTGAAGAAGGAGAGGTTATTGCGCTGATCGGTGCAAATGGCGCCGGCAAGACAACGATCCTTCACACGATCACGGGTCTTGTCCCCGCCAAGAGCGGCAGTGTAACATTTGAAGGGACGGATATCACGAAGACGCCCGGGCATAAGATCGTATCCATGGGCATGGCGCATGTTCCGGAGGGCAGAAGGATCTTTGCCCAGCTCTCCGTTCTGCAGAACCTGAAGATGGGTGCGTTTACAAGAAAAGATAAAGCGGAGATCGAAGAGACACTCCAGAGTGTATACAAAAGATTCCCGCGTCTGGAGGAGCGTCAGAACCAGCTGGCAGGTACGCTGTCCGGCGGTGAACAACAAATGCTCGCCATGGGCAGAGCATTGATGTCTCATCCGAAAATTATTCTCATGGATGAGCCCTCAATGGGACTTTCCCCTATTTTCGTTAACGAAATTTTTGATATAATAAAAGAAGTAAGTAAGAGCGGTACGACCGTCCTTTTGGTTGAGCAGAATGCCAAGAAGGCGCTGACGATCGCCGACCGTGCATATGTGCTCGAGACCGGCAATATTGCGCTGGAAGGAAAGGCGTCCGATCTTATGAACAACGATTCTATCAAAAAAGCCTACTTGGGCGAATAACGAGGAGGTTCCACATGAAGAAGGTTGTAATTACGATCGCAAGACAGTACGGCAGCGGCGGACGGACCATCGGACAGATGCTGGCTAAGGATTTGGGGATCCACTATTACGACAAGGAACTTTTAAAGCTGGCTTCCGATGACAGCGGGATCAATGAAGAACTGTTTGAAGGGGCGGACGAAAAGCTGAAGAGCAGTCCTCTTTTTTCAATCTCCAAAAAGATCTACCAGGGGCAGCTGATCTCCCCGAAAAGCCGGGATTTCACATCCGAAGAGAACCTGTTTAATTATCAGGCTAAGATCATCAAGGAACTTGCTGAGCAGGAATCTTGCGTGATCATCGGTCGTTGTGCCGACTTCGTTTTGAAAGACTATGACCATGTGCTCAGTGTGTTCATTCATGCACCCGAATGGTATTTGATCGAGCAGGCACGAAAGAAACAGAGCATGTCCGATAAAGACCTGAAGGCGTTTATCGCAAAGACGGACAAAGCGAGAGCAGAGTATTACAAGCACTATACGGGACGCGACTGGACCGATGCGAGAAATTACGATCTGTGTCTTGACTCCAGCAAACTCGGATTTGAGCGCTGCGTCGAAGAGATCAAAGCGTATATGGAAGTGCGGATGAAATAATGCTGACAGAATCGATCATTCTTTTTATCCTGATTTTATTGTCTGCATTTTTCTCCTCAGCGGAGACGGCGCTTTCCGCGGCGAATCGCGTCAGGATCAAAACCCTGGCGGATGAAGGAGACAGGCGCGCAAAGACTGTTCAGGATATTACGGAGCATACGGGCAAGATGCTCTCGGCCATACTGGTTGGCAACAATATCGTCAATATCACGGCGTCCGCACTCGCGACCACGATCGCGATCCGCGTTTGGGGTGATGTGGCGATCGGGTTTGCGACGGGTCTTCTGACGCTGGTCGTTCTGATCTTCGGTGAGATCTGCCCGAAGAAACTGGCCATGCGGCATGCGGAGGCGATTGCGCTCGCATATGCCGGGACGATCCGCTTTTTAATGTGGATCCTGACGCCGATCATTTTTATAACGGACAAATTTTCCGGCATGGTTCTGTTCCTGTTTGGCTTTCGGAAGGATGACGGTGAGCGGCAGCTGACCGAAACCGACATCAAATCCTACGTGAGCGTGGGACATGAAGAAGGCGCAGTGGAGACGGAAGAGAAGGAAATGATCCTGAACGTATTCGATTTCAGTGACTCGGATGCGAAGGACATCATGATTCCGAAGATCGATATTACCATGATTGATGAGAATGCTTCCTATCAGAAGCTTATGGCGATCTTCCGTGAATCGATGTATTCCAGAATTCCCGTGTACCGCGAAGATACGGACAATGTGATCGGATACGTTTCCATGAAGGACGTTTTCTATCTGTCCAATAAGAAAGAGTTCAAGATTGCGGAGAACATCCGTGAAGCGTACTATACGTACGAATACAAAAAGACGGCGGATCTTCTTGTCGAGATGCGTCAGAAGGGCATGAGCCTTTGCTTTGTCCTTAATGAATACGGTGTTTGCGTCGGTATGATCACGCTCGAGGATCTTCTTGAGGAGATTGTCGGAGAGATTCGGGATGAATACGATGAGGATGAGAAGGAAATGCTCCGCAGAGTCAATGATCGTTCCTACATCGTGGAAGGCCGCATGAAGCTTGACGATATCAATGATGCGCTCCATACATCGTTTGCTTCCGAGGACTACGATTCAGTCGGCGGTATTCTGATCGAGCAGCTCGAGAAGCTCCCGACAACGGGCGAAGAGGTCGTCTTGTCTGACGGAACGGTTTTAAAAGCCAAGGAAGTGAAGAACAACCGTATCGAGAAAGTGCTTCTGACGTTGCCTCCCGAGGAGCCTTCGGACGAGGCAGGACAGAAACCGAATATTGACCTTTAATTGTAAGAATGGTAAAATTAACAATGCTGTGGATCACACTCGGTCTACAGCATTGTTTGAGTATAAAGGAGAACTATAAAAATGAAAAAGAGTAGAGCAATCGTCACTTTGCTGATCATGCTTGCGCTTCTCGGATTCTTCAGCTATACGGCTGTGGAAGGTCTCGGAACCGAGAAAGCAGGCGCGGCAAGCGGCATTAAACAGGGTCTTGATCTGGCAGGCGGTGTCAGCATCACCTATCAGGTAGTCGGAGATGAAGAACCTTCCGATACCGATATGGCGGATACCATCTACAAGCTGCAGAAGCGTGTGGAAGGTTACAGCACCGAGGCACAGGTCTATCAGGAAGGCGCTGACAGGATCAATATTGAGATCCCCGGCGTGTCCGATGCCAATGCGATCCTGGAGGAGCTTGGAAAGCCCGGATCTTTGCTGTTCCTTAGTAAGGACGGTGAAGTTGTACTCACCGGTTCCAATGTCGCTGATGCACAGGCAGGCTCCCAGAGAGATGACATGGGCAACAGTCAGTATGTTGTGAAGCTGACGCTGGATCCGGAAGGTACGGTTGCGTTTGCGGAAGCGACCAAGAAGGCAGCTCCCACAAAGGACATTATCTATATCATTTATGACGGTGCTGTTGTCAGTGCACCTGCTGTACAGGCGGAGATCACAGACGGTGTAGCGATCATTACGGGTATGGGCGGTTTCGAAGAGGCTGAGAAGCTTGCAACGACGATCCGTATCGGTGGTCTGAAACTGGAATTGGAAGAGCTCCGTTCCAACGTTGTCGGTGCACAGCTCGGATCCGAAGCGATCCAGACAAGCCTCAAGGCAGGCGCGATCGGTATGGGTATCGTAGTCCTGTTCATGATCCTGATCTACTGGATCCCCGGCCTTGCTGCTTCGATCGCTCTTTGCATTTATACATCACTGATTGTTGTTCTTTTATATGCATTTAATATTACGCTGACACTTCCCGGTATCGCGGGTATCATCCTTTCCATTGGTATGGCGGTTGATGCGAACGTGATCGTTTTCGCAAGAATCAGGGAAGAGCTTGCAACAGGTAAGACGGTTGCTTCTTCTGTGAAGATCGGATTCCAGAAAGCGCTTTCCGCAATCCTGGACGGTAACATCACCACGCTGATCGCGGCTGCGGTGCTTGGCTGGAGAGGCAGCGGTTCCGTTAAGGGATTTGCGCAGACACTGGCGCTCGGTATCGTTGTGTCCATGTTTACAGCACTTGTGATCACCAGACTGATCCTCAATGCGCTCTACGGTATTGGCTTTAAGTCCGAGAAGTTCTACGGTGTAGGCAAAGAGAAGAAGCCCATCAGCTTCACGAAGAAGAAAGCGATCTGCTTTGCGGTATCGATCCTTTTGATCGTCAGCGGCTTTGTATTCATGGCAATGAATCAGTCCTCCACAGGACAGATCCTGAATTACAGTCTGGAATTTAAGGGCGGTACTTCCACGAACGTAACATTCAACGAAGACCTCAGCATCGAAGAGATTGAGAAGCAGGTCGTTCCGGTTGTGGAAGGCGTAACAGGTGACGGCGATGTTCAGACACAGAAGGTTGCCGGCACAAATGAGATTATTATTAAGACAAGAACGCTCTCCGTTGAAGAGAGAGAGACACTGAATAATAAGCTGAACGAAAGCTTCGGCGTTGATAAAGAGAAGATTACGGCAGAGACGATCTCCTCGACGATCAGTGCAGAGTCCAAGCGGGATGCGATCATTGCAGTTACGATCGCGACGATCTGCATGCTGCTTTACATCTGGTTCCGCTTTAAAGATGTGCGTTTTGCGACAAGTGCGGTATTGGCTCTTTGCCACGACGTTCTCGTTGTACTTGCATTCTATGCGGCAGCAAAGGTATCTGTCGGCACAACGTTTATCGCCTGCATGCTGACGATCGTTGGTTACTCGATCAACGCTACGATTGTTATCTTCGACAGAATCCGTGAGAATCTGGCACTTGCGTCCAGAAAAGACGACCTGTCCGTTCTCGTTGACAACAGTATTACACAGACGCTTTCAAGAAGTATCTTTACTTCTCTGACAACCTTCTTTATGGTTGCAGCGCTGTATGCACTCGGCGTAACATCCATCAGAGAGTTTGCACTGCCGCTTATGGTCGGCATTGCCTGCGGTACCTACTCATCCGTTTGCGTAACGGGTTCTCTGTGGTATGTTTTCCGTACGAAATTTGCTAAGAAGAAGAAATAGACACGGACGTAAGGTAGTGTATTTCGAAGACTGAATTATGCTATAATATGAGGGAGTGTTTCCATGGGAGACGCTCCCTTCATTCGTGTATATTGGCAGGCTGATCTATGAAACGTGAGAAATGGGTTGTATCCGCGAAAAAAGCGGATTTTCATAAAATAGCAGAAACGTTTGGCATTGATCCGGTCATTGCCAGGATCATTCGAAACCGGGACGTGGTGGGAGATGAAGCCATTGACCGGTTTTTACACGGTGATATCAGTCAGTTGTATGCGCCGGATCTTCTCGGATCTGCGAGAGAGGCAGCCGCCTTTTTAAAAGGGCGGATCGAAGCGGGCGCACGGATCCGCATTATCGGAGACTATGATATCGACGGTGTGATGTCGACGCATATTCTATCTGTGGCACTCAGACGTTGCGGAGCAGATTTTGATGCAGTAATCCCGCATCGCATGAAAGACGGATATGGCCTGAGCGACGGCCTGATCGATAATGCGATCGCGGCAGGAGTAGATACGATCCTGACTTGCGACAACGGGATCGCGGCGATGAAGCAGATTGCGGATGCAAAGGCGGCGGGTATGCATGTGGTCATCACCGATCACCATGAAGTTCCGTTTGAAGAAAAAAACGGCGTCAAGCACTATATTCTTCCGCCTGCGGATGTGATTGTTGATCCCAAATGCGAGGGCGACCCTTATCCGCAGAAAGAGATCTGCGGTGCAACCGTCGCAATGAAGGTTATGCAGCTCCTTTTGGAGGAGATGGCGATAGACGATGCCCTTCTTAGGGAGGAGATGCTGGAATGTGCGGCATTTGCGACAGTCGGTGATGTGATGCCGCTTTGCGATGAAAATCGGATTCTCGTTCGCTATGGCCTTAAGAAAATGGAGAATTCCGTCAACGTGGGTCTTCGTGCGCTGATCGCGGCATCGGATCTTGCAAATAAACCGCTGACAGCTTTTCATATCGGCTTTGTGCTGGGACCGTGCTTAAATGCGGCGGGAAGACTGGATACGGCATATCGGGGGCTTGCGCTTCTTGATACCAGAAGTTTTGAGGAAGCTATGCCGATCGCGTCCGAATTGCGGGCATTGAACGAGAACCGAAAAGAAATGACGCTTCGTTATATCAAACAGGCGGAAAATATGATCGATGCGGGTGACTATGACGGTGATCGCGTGCTCGTTGTCTATCTGCCGGATTGCCATGAGAGCCTTGCAGGGATCATTGCCGGCAGGATTCGCGAGAAGTACGGCAAGCCTGTTTTTGTCCTGACGGACGGTGAGAACGGCGTAAAAGGAAGCGGGCGCTCGATTGATGCTTACAATATGTACGAAGAGATGACGAAGTGTGCCGATCTTTTCACTAAATTCGGCGGGCATCCGATGGCGGCCGGACTTTCCCTTCCCAAAGAGAACGTGGATGCGTTCAGGGCAAAGATCAATGACAGCTGTACACTCACGGAAGATGAGCTCACGGATAAGGTAACGATTGATGTGCCGATGCCACTTTGTTATGTAAACCGCAGACTGATCGATCAGCTTTCTTTGTTGGAACCGTTCGGGACAGGGAACCCCAAGCCTGTTTTTGCGGAAAAAAACCTTCGGTTTTTGGATGCCCATGCTGTCGGAAGCACCGGAAAGGTCGTGAAGATCCGCGTTCGCGATGAGGGCGGACGGGCATTTGAACTGACATATTTCGGAGACGGGGGCGAACTTTTTGAGGCAATGAAGACCCGCGATACGTTTTCTGTATTATACTATCCCGGTATCAACAGTTTTCGCGGAATGGAATCAATCCAGTATGTGATGCAGGGTTATTGTTAATTTCGAAAGATTTAAGGAGCAATTTATGGAAAAAAGCGGCAGATTGGCGTATATGGATATGGTAAAGGGAATCGCCATCATTCTGGTCGTTCTGGGACATTCTCCGGTCGTTTCCGATGGCGTTCTGACCTGGCTTACATCATTTCATATGCCGCTGTTTTTTATTCTGTCAGGGATTCTGTTTTATCTGAAACATTCCCATACGGAGGACTTGAAAGACTACGCGTTGAAGCGCTTTCGCGGAATGATGATCCCGTACTTTATCTTCAGCGTGGTCTATATCGGTGTATTCTATTACTATCTGGCACGTTTTCCGGAAGTGATGACGATGGCGTTTATCCGGGAATCGTATTTGCAGGCTCTTTCGTTATACGGAATTTCGGTGCTTTGGTTCTTGCCGACGATCTTCTTCGGAGAGCTTGTATTCTACGGATTGATGAAGCGGCTTCCCCGCTGGGCGGTTGTGCTGATCATATCGGTGTTTGCTTTCCTGCCGCCTTTTCTAAAGAGCGGGTTGGATGTATATTTGCCTGATTCCGTTACCGGCATGACGCTCTTTGCACGATATTTTTTCCTTGGACTCATCAGGATTCCGGAAGCGGTCGCATTTCTTGGGATCGGTTACGGCGTGCGCTATCTGTGTGATGTTTATACAAGAAGGCGCGGGCAGGTACAAAGCAGTGTGGAAGTGCTGATGGGCGTCGGGCTGATGCTGCTTCATGCGGCCGCGGCGTTTGGCAATGAACGGGTGGATATGCATTTTATCGTGCAGGGCGATCCGATCCTGTTTCATGTTGCGGCGTGCAGCGCAACGTTCGGTCTTCTTTTGATCTGCAAGCATTTACCCAAGGTCTGGTTGCTGGATGTTTTGGGCGTGAATTCTCTGATCGTGATGCTGACGCATCTGGATTGTCAGGTGCTTAGCTACGGTGTTCAGTTTGCTTCGAAGATGAACGAGTTCATCACCCGCGCCAAGGACTATTTCTATATTTTGAATCTGTTTGCCTTTATTTTGGTCGCAGAAATTATTTTGATCTATGTGATCAACAGGTGGCTGTATTTCCTGATCGGCAAGTCGAAACCTGTGAAAACGGAGCTGCCGAAGTGGATCAGAAGGCGCGGATTGAAAGTCGTAAAATAAAGTGAGAGGTAGAGTTGCACTATGAAGAATATAAAAGAGATGCTCTCGGAGCTGACCTATGAGGTCGCTTTGGGTCAACTGTCTGATACGGATGAGATTACCGAACTGGTATTTGATTCGAGGAAAGTTGTGCCGGGCTGTATGTTCGTGTGCATCAGGGGTGCTGTTTTTGACGGACACAGTAAGGCGGCGGAAGCAGCTAAGAAGGGCGCCCGCGTTCTTGTGACGGAACACGATGTCGAGGTACCTTCCGATACGGATGTGATCATTGTAAAAACGGCCGATACGCGTTATGCATTGGCATTTCTGTCTGCCGCCTATTTTGATCATCCGACAAAACATTTAAAAACGATCGGTATTACCGGTACAAAAGGAAAGACGACGACGACCTATCTTGTAAAGTCGATCCTGGAGATGGCGGGTCACCGCGTGGGTCTTATCGGAACGATCGAAGCGATCATCGGCAATACCCGGATTCCCGCGGAAAACACGACGCCGGAATCGTATGCGATTCAGGAATATTTTGCCAGGATGGTAAAGGCCGGGCTGGATACAGTCGTGATGGAAGTATCTTCGCAAGGGCTGATGCAACACCGGACGCAGGGGTTTGTTTTTGATATCGGTATCTTTACCAATATTGAGCCGGATCATATCGGACCCAATGAGCATAAAAATTTTGAAGATTACATGCATTGTAAAGGCCTTCTTTTCAAACAGTGCCGGATCGGTATTGCGAACGGAGACGATGCACACTATCAGAAAGTGGTTGAAGGTCACACCTGCACATTGGAGACATTCGGTTTCGGTGCATCCTGTGATCTTCGTGCAGAAGACATGAAGCTTGTACGGGACGGCGGAAAGCTTGGCGTATCGTTCAAGGTCAAAGGTCTTATGGATCTTGCGGCGGAAGTGGCAACGCCCGGCGTTTTCAGCGTCTACAATGCACTGACGGCGATCGCGATCTGCAGACACTTCGGCGTATCGAATGCAGATATTCAGAAAGCGCTTTTGTCTGCACATGTGAAGGGGAGGATCGAACCTGTGAAGGTATCGGATGAATTCACGCTCCTCATTGATTATGCGCATAATGCGATGGCGCTTGAAAGTCTCTTAAAGACACTTCGCGCATATGATCCGGGACGCCTTGTGTGCCTCTTTGGATGCGGCGGCAATCGTTCCAAACTGCGTCGATACGAGATGGGCGAAGTGAGCGGCAAGCTTGCGGATTTGACGATCATTACATCAGACAATCCGCGTGATGAAGAGCCGCAGGCGATCATTGACGACATCAAGATCGGCATGGCCAAAACGACAGGCGATTTTGTAGAGATCCCGGATCGCAAGGAAGCGATCCGTTATGCGATCGAGCACGGGCAGCCGGGAGACATCGTAATCCTGGCAGGCAAAGGTCATGAGGATTATCAGGAGATCAAAGGAAAGAAGTATCCGATGGATGAGCGCGTTCTGATCGCGGATATTTTAAAGGAAATGGGGAGAACGTTCGCATGATGCAAGGCATTTATGCCAATATCATCATAGACAGATCGATCGATCGACTGGATCGAACTTTTCAATACCGGATACCGGAGGCTTTAAGGGATCAGCTCACAGCCGGAACGCCCGTCATTGTCCCGTTCGGTCAAGGCAACGTCGAGACTTTCGGGTATGTGCTGGAAGTGACGGATGAAGCGGAATTCGATCCATCCAAGATGAAGGAGATCTTGCGCATCGCGGAAAAAGGTGCGGGTGCAGAGAACCTCCAGATCCGCCTTGCGGCATGGATGAAGCACACATACGGATCGACTATGATCGCGGCGCTTAAGACCGTGATCCCCGTCAAGCAGAAAGTGAAAGCGATCGAAAAGAAGGATCTGTTCTTAGGACTGCCCACTGAGCGACTTGCGTTTCAGATCGCTGCATATGAAAGGCGTCACCTTGAAAAGCGCGTGCGCTTTTTGACGGATCTTGTAAAAAAGAATTCGATCCCCTATGAAGAAGCAGTCCGTTCATACGGTCTGACGCCCGCCATGGTGCGGGATATGGAGAATAAGGGGATCCTTATTTCAAAAAAAGAAACGCAGTACCGCAATCCCGTATCCGCAGATGCATCGCTTCATAAGCAGGTGGTGTTAAGCTGTGAGCAGCAACGGATTGCAGATGAGATCCTTGCGGACTTGAAAAGCGGTCATCCCGGCAGATATCTGATCCACGGCATCACCGGGAGCGGCAAGACGGAAGTTTATATGGAGATCATCGAAGGCGTCCTCCAAATGGGCAAAGAGGTGATCGTCCTGATTCCGGAGATTGCCCTGACATACCAGACGGTATCCCGATTTGCGGGGCGCTTCGGAGACCGTGTATCGGTGCTTCATTCGGGGCTTTCGATGGGAGAGCGTTATGATCAGTGCGAGCGTGCGAGGCGCGGTGAGATCTCCGTGATGATCGGACCAAGGTCTGCGCTTTTCACACCGTTTCAGAATCTCGGTCTCATCGTGATGGATGAAGAGCACGAGAACAGTTATAAAAGTGAATCCATTCCCAAATACCACGCACGCGAAGCTGCATCGGAACTGGCATCCTATGTCGGTGCCGGCGTGGTATACGGCTCGGCAACGCCGTCGCTGGAAGCATATGAGAAGGCAAGTCGGGGCGAGTGGAAATTATATACATTAAAGGAACGTCTGACGGGCGGCATGCTGCCCAGGGTCTATGTGGAAGACCTAAGGAAAGAACTCAGAAAAGGAAATCGCAGCATTTTTTCAGAGCGTCTTGATTGCATGATGGAGGAGCGCCTCCAAAAAGGCGAACAGGTCATGCTATTCCTGAACAGACGCGGCTATGCGGGATTCGTATCGTGCAGAGCCTGCGGACATGTGATGAAATGCCCGCATTGCGATGTGTCGCTTTCGCAACATCGGGGCGGCAGACTGATCTGCCATTACTGCGGCTACGAAGAGCCGGCGGTCACGCTCTGTCCGAATTGCGGATCCAAATATATTCTTGGTTTTCGCGCAGGAACCGAGCAGATTGAAGAGGCGGTCAGAAGGCGTTTTCCTGCAGCACGCGTCCTTCGAATGGATGCAGATACGACAAGAACCAAGAACAGCTACGAAGAGATCTTAAAGCAGTTTTCGCACCACGAGGCGGATGTTCTCATCGGAACGCAGATGATCGTAAAGGGGCATGATTTTCCCGATGTAACCCTGGTCGGTATTCTGGCGGCGGATTTATCGCTACACGCAAATGACTACCGCGCATCGTAACGCACGTTTCAGCTTCTGACGCAGGCAGCGGGCCGCGCAGGGCGGGGCGCTAAGCCGGGCGAAGTTGTGATCCAGACATATCAGCCGGATCATCACAGCATTATTCATGCGGCCGCGCAGGACTACGAAGGATTTTTCGAAGAGGAGATGGCATACCGAGATCTTCTCGGGTATCCGCCGTCGGCACATATGGTGGCGGTTCTCGTTCTTTCTCCAAAGGAAGTTGAGGCCAAGACCCTTGCAGAAGATCTGGCGACGCTTGTTAAAAAAGCAGGCAGACCCGTTACCGTGGTTGGTCCCGCAGGCGCGGGGATCGGGCGGATCAATGATGTCTATCGTTATGTTTTCTATATAAAAGCCAAGGTATATGATGATCTGATCGATGCAAAAGACAGACTGGAGATATATTTGGATCGGAAAGGACGCGGAAGTGAGAGCGTTCAGTTCGATTTCGACCCGTTAAACGCATATTAAGAAGAGAGGAACAAGAATGGCTACAAGAATGATCCGGACGCTCGGAGACGAGTGCCTGAACAAAGTTTGCAAAGAAGTCAAGGAAATAACGCCGAGAACACTCGAACTCATTGATGATATGTTCGAGACAATGTACGAAGCGAACGGCGTCGGACTTGCGGCTCCGCAGGTCGGCGTGCTCAAAAGGATCTGCGTGATCGATGTCGGCATGGAAGAGCCGGAACCGATCCTGCTTATCAATCCGCGCATTGTCGAGACGAGCGGAGAGCAGGTCGGTAACGAAGGGTGTCTGTCCGTTCCCGGGAAGACCGGTGTTGTCAGAAGAGCGAACTATGTCAAAGTCGTTGCACTCAATGAGAAAATGGAAGAGATCGAAGTGGAGGGGACGGAGCTTCTCGCCAGAGCGCTTCAGCATGAGATCGACCATTTAAACGGCAAAGTCTATGTAGATCTTGTGGAAGGCGAGCTGCAGGATGTAAAGCCGGACGATGAAGAAGGCGAAGAAGAGGAATAGAGATATGAAGATCGTATTTATGGGCACACCCGGTTTTTCCGTGGGGGCACTGAAAGCGCTCGTTGAAGGCGGCTATGAAGTGACAGCCGTTGTGACGCAGCCCGACAGACCAAAAGGCCGCGGCAAGGGAGTCGCATGCTCGCCGGTCAAAGAATATGCGGTATCAAAAGGGATTCCTGTATTTCAGCCTGTGAAGATCAAAACGCCTGAGGCTGTGGCAGAGCTTCGCACCTTTGAGGCGGATCTTTTCGTGGTAGCGGCATTCGGTCAGATTCTTTCATCCGAAATTCTGCATATGCCCCGCTACGGCTGCGTCAATATTCACGCATCCCTTCTTCCGAAGTACAGGGGTGCCGCGCCGATCCAGTGGTCGATCATCGATGGTGAAAAGGAGACCGGCGTCACGATCATGCAGATGGACGAAGGGCTTGATACCGGCGATATGCTGTCAAAATGCATCGTGCCGATCCTGGATACGGATACGGCGGATTCGCTTCATGATAAATTGATGGAGGCGGGCGCATCGCTTCTTTTGGAGACGATCCCCCAGATCGAAAACGGAACCGTGACACACGAGAAGCAAAACGATGCGGACTCGTGCTATGCGAAGATGCTGAAAAAAGAAATGGGAAGGCTCGATTTTTCCAAGGATGCGATTCAGCTGGAACGGCTCATACGAGGGCTGAATTCCTGGCCGGGTACGTTTGCGACGCTGGGTGACAAGACGCTGAAGGTGATCGAAGCTCGTCTTTCGGACGTTGACTACAAGGGTCAACCAGGAGAGATCGTTCGTGTGACCAGGGATGCGTTTTACGTGGCGTGCAAAAGCGGCACACTTGAGATTATAACGGTGCAGCCGGTAGGAAAGCGTGCGATGTCCGTGCATGATTACCTGCTCGGCTATCCGCTTCGGGAAGGAGAGAGATTACAATAATGTACTATCATTACGGATATTATATGGATCCGACCTACATTCTGGTTCTGATCGGTTTGGTATTGACGCTTCTTGCGTCCGGCATGGTCAATTCCACTTATGCTAAGTATGAACGCATCAGGTCCAGTGCCGGCATGACAGGCGCCGATGTGGCACGACGGATCCTGTTGAATGCTGGGATCACCGACGTACAGGTGGTACATACGCATGGCAGACTGACAGACAATTACAATCCGTCCAAGCGAACCGTGTTCTTATCGGATGCTACTTATAACAGCACGTCGGTTGCGGCGATCGGTGTAGCTGCGCACGAATGCGGTCATGCGGTGCAGCATGATGTCGGGTATGTGCCGCTTCAGATTCGAAGCGCCCTGGTACCTGTTGCAACGATTGGCTCGCATGCGGGGATTCCGCTGATCATTTTAGGCGTTCTGATGAGTTATAACCAGACGCTGATTACGATCGGCATTTGGGCATTTTCGCTGGCGGTGCTTTTTCAGCTTGTGACGCTTCCTGTCGAGTTCAATGCTTCAAGGCGCGCGCTTGTGATGCTGGATGAACAGCGAATCCTGGATCCTGCGGAGCTTAAGGGGAGCAGAAGTGTCCTGCGCGCAGCAGCTATGACGTATGTGGCGGCGGCAGCGGCATCCATCCTGCAGCTCCTCCGTCTTGTCTTGATTTTCGGAGGCGGAAGACGCAGAGACTGACAGTCGGAGTGACTATGGAATCAAAAGAAAACTTGCGGGATATCGTCCTTTCCGGACTGTTATCCCTTGAAAAAGAAGAGATTCATTCCCACATCGTGATTCGCGGGATTTTGGAAAAATATGATTACCTGCCGTCTGCTGAGAAGGGCTTTATCAAGCGTGTGCTGGAAGGAACGATCGAGCAGCAGATTCGGATCGACTATGTCCTTGACCGCTTTTCCAAGGTGCCTGTGAAAAAGATGAAGCCGCTGATCCGCATGCTCCTTCGCATGAGCGTCTATCAGATCCTCTTTATGGATGCGATCCCGGACAGTGCTGTTTGCAACGAGGCTGTAAGGCTTGCAAACGCACATCATTTCGGAAGCCTGAAGGGATTTGTAAACGGTGTGTTGCGGAGTATCGTGCGCGGGAAGGATACGATCGAATACCCCGACAAAAAGGCGAATCCGATCGCATATTATTCAGTCCTTTATTCCATGCCGCAGCGCCTGGTGCGCATGTGGACGGAAAGCTACGGCCCGGATCGAACTGAAAAGATCCTTCGAAGCTTTCTGGAAGAAAAGCCCGTATCCGTTCGGCTTTCAGGTTCGCTTTCAAAAGACGGTCAGGATGCGGTATTAAAAGAACTGTCCGATGCCGGGATTACAGTGGAAGAAAGCGAGATCCTGCCCAATGCGTTCCTGCTTCGAAAAGTGGAGGGGCTGCGGTCGATCGATGCCTTTGAAAGAGGGCTTTTTACGGTGCAGGATGTCAGCTCTATGCTGGCTGTTCTGGCAGCAGGTATAAAAGAGGGCGACTTCGTAATCGATACGTGTGCCGCGCCGGGGGGCAAGACCTTTTATGCGGCGGAACTTGCGGGTAGTGCGGGGCGCATTTTATCATGTGATGTGTCTGAACGGAAAGTGGTGCTTCTCGAAGAGACGAAGGAGCGTCTGCATGCGGATACGGTAACCTGCCGCGTATGGGATGCGACCGTTTTAGACGAGACACTTACGGAAACGGCGGATGTGGTCATTGCGGATGTTCCTTGTTCCGGACTTGGCGTGATCGGCAAAAAGCAGGATATCAAATACCGGATCGATCCGGATGATCTAAAGTCCCTGATTTCGCTGCAGCGGCAGATTCTCGAAAACGTGTCCCGTTATGTCAAAAAAGGAGGCGTTCTTCTTTTTTCCACCTGTACGATCAATCGGGAAGAGAACGAAGAGGCGGTTTCGTGGCTTCTTGATCATTTCCCGTTTCATGCAGATGACCTGACGCCTTATATTCCGACAGGGAGCGGCGCATGGCAGAGTGCGATCGAAGCGGAAGATTTAAGAAAAGGCTTTCTTCAGCTTTTGCCGGGAATCCACGGGACGGACGGCTTTTTTATCGCCAGACTGATCAAAGACTGATATGGATAAAACAGATTTAAAATCACTTACAATAGAAGAATTAAAAGACGAGATCGCAGCGATCGGCGAGAAGCCGTTTCGCGCCGGGCAGATCTATGAGTGGATCCACGTTAAGCTTGCGCGTGACTTTGACGAGATGACAAACCTATCCAAAGCGCTTAGAGAGAAGCTTAAAGAAAGTTATACGCTCCATACGGGGCGGATTGTCAGAATGCAGGAATCAAAGATCGATGGGACCAGAAAATATCTGTTCGCACTCTCGGACGGTTGCGTTGTAGAGAGCGTTTTTATGCGGTATCATCATGGAAACAGTGTGTGCGTCTCTTCGCAGGTCGGCTGCAGGATGGGATGCCGCTTTTGTGCATCGACACTTGGCGGACTTGAGCGGAACCTCTTACCGTCAGAGATCCTCGATCAGATCTATGCGATCAGCCGCGATACGGGCGAGCGGATCTCCAATGTCGTGGTGATGGGAACCGGGGAGCCGCTTGACAATTATGAAAACGTGCTTCGCTTTTTGCATCTTCTGACATGCGAGGGCGGCCTTCATATCAGCCAGCGCAATGTTACGGTGTCTACGTGCGGTCTTGCACCGATGATTCGAGAGCTTGCAAAGGAGAAGCTGCAGATTACACTTGCACTTTCTCTTCATGCGACGACGGATGAGAAGAGAAGAGCGCTGATGCCGATTACGGATCGCTATCATTTGGATGAGGTTCTTTCGGCCTGCGCATTTTATCATGAAACAACGGGAAGACGCATGACGTTTGAGTACAGTCTGGTCGGTAATGTGAATGATACGGACGAAGATGCACGTGAACTGTCCGGTCTCGCAGGGCGGCTTGGAGCGCATGTTAATCTGATCCCGGTTAACCCCATTAAAGAGCGGGATTACGTACAATCTGCGAAGGGGCGGATCGAGGCGTTCAAAAACAGACTTGAAAAAAATGGGATAAATGTTACCATTAGAAGAGAAATGGGTCGGGATATAGACGGCGCATGCGGGCAACTTCGAAAGAGACATCTGGACGAGGAACACCGGGGGGAGTAGCGTGCTGAGAGCGGTTTCCGTAACCGATATCGGGAAAAAGAGACAACTGAATCAGGATTACATTTATGCATCGGTAGCGGCTGTTGGAAAACTACCGAATCTTTTTATGGTTGCGGACGGAATGGGCGGTCACAATGCGGGCGACTATGCTTCGCGTTTTACGATCGAGTCCATTGAGAAGTATGTACAGAACTCGGATGAAGCGGATCCGGACAATGTCTTTGATGAGGCAGTGCCGATCGTGAATCGGGATTTAAGACGCATCGCAGCTTCCGACAAAGATTTAAACGGAATGGGGACAACATTGGTCGCAGCCTGCGTGCAGGATGACATGCTTCGCGTTGCCAATGTGGGTGACAGCAGACTCTATATCGTAAATCCCCGTTACATTACACAGATTACAGTGGATCATTCCCTTGTAGAAGAAATGATCCAGAAGGGCGGATTGGATCGCAAAGATGCCAGAAACCACCCGGATAAGAATATTATAACAAGAGCGGTAGGTGCGCTTGATC
The DNA here is from genome assembly GCA_024684675.1 of Lachnospiraceae bacterium. Taxonomy (GTDB): domain Bacteria; phylum Bacillota; class Clostridia; order Lachnospirales; family Lachnospiraceae; genus VSOB01. Next base: position 38,717 of record JAIKWO010000199.1, on the reverse strand, counting down.
ATATCGAAGCGGACCATTTTTGCGTGGAATTACAAAAGGAAGATACGATCCTTTTGTGTTCCGATGGATTGACCAACATGGTCGATGATGAAGAGATCAAACGGATCGTTGCGGGCGAAGGAACGCTTGCGCAGCGAGCCGATGCTTTAATAGAAGCAGCCAACAACAACGGCGGAAAGGATAATATTGCCGTTATCCTGATCGAGCCGTTTGCGAACGAGGTGGAAGCATGATCAAAATCGGAATGCTTATAGGTGACCGTTACGAGATCCTCGAAAAGATCGGCACCGGTGGCATGTCGGATGTATATAAAGCAAAGTGTCACAAGTTGAATCGCTTTGTTGCGGTCAAAGTTCTCAAGCAGGAATTTTCCGAGAACACGAATTTTGTCTCCAAGTTCCGTAGCGAGGCGCAGGCGGCAGCAGGGCTGATGCATCCGAATATCGTGAATGTCTATGACGTCGGCGAAGAGAACGATATCTACTATATCGTTATGGAGCTGGTAGAAGGCATCACACTTAAGAAGTATATCGAAAAAAAGGTCAGCCTTTCCGTGAAGGAAGCAGTCAGCATTGCGATCCAGGTTTCCATGGGGATTGAGGCTGCCCATAACAACCATATCATTCATCGCGATATCAAGCCGCAGAACATCATCATTTCCAAAGACGGAAAGGTGAAGGTGACGGATTTCGGTATCGCAAAGGCGGCGACCAGCAATACCATCACATCCAACGTCATGGGATCCGTTCATTATACCTCTCCTGAGCAGGCAAGAGGCGGATATTCTGATGCCAAGAGTGATATCTACTCGCTCGGCATCACGTTGTTCGAGATGCTGACGGGGCGCGTTCCGTTCAACGGAGAGACGACGGTCGCCATCGCGATCAAGCATATTCAGGAGCCGATGCCGTCGCCCAAAGAGTTTGTCCCCGATCTTCCGATCAGCGTAGAGCAGATCGTTTTGAAATGTACGCAGAAGAGTCCGGACAGACGCTATCAGAAGATGGGAGAGCTGATCGAAGACCTGAAGCATTCCCTGATCAGTCCCGATGAGAACTTTGTCGTAATCGATGACGGAGAAGCACTGGGACAGACCAAGATCGCAGAAGCGGAAGAAGAGGAGCGCCCCCGTAAAAAGGCGCAGCCTTCAAGACGTGAATCGGATCGGGACGGCCTTCGCCTAAACGATACGGGCAGGGTACCGTCCGTAAAGAATAAGAGCGCAAAGAAAAAAGCATCCGAAAAGGCATCGTTTAATCCGCGCATGGAGAAGCTGACAACGCTTCTTGCCGTGATTGCCGCGATCCTGATCGGTGTGATCATTCTTTTGATCGTAGGCAAGAGCCTTGGAATCGTTGATCTGACGACGTTCTCCAGTGAGATGTCGGAAGCCGGCGCCAAGACCGAAATGCCTGATGTTGTCGGCATGAAGCTTTCCAAGGCGCAGGAGCTTCTTGACAAAGCAAACTTAAAATATGAGATCAAATACGAGACCTCCTCGGAATACGATGAAGATGTCGTGATGAGCAGCAATATCAAAGCCGGCAGAGAAGTGACGGTCGGAACGACCGTAGAGCTGACTGTCAGCAGCGGAAAGGATGGCGTGGAGCTTCCCGATGTAGAGGGGAAGACGCTCGCTGAAGCAACTTCGATCCTGGAAAAAGAAGGGTTTAAAGTGCAGGTATCCGAAGTGCCGTCCGAAACGGTAGAGAAGGGCAGTGTTGTTGCACAGTCTCCGATCGGCGGTTCCAAGGCACCCCGCGGGACGACAGTTACATTGGAAGTATCGATCGGCCCGGATCCGAGTAGAATTTCGATGCCGCTTCTTGTCGGTATGTCTGAGATGGATGCGACCGTCATGATCACGGAAAAAGGTCTGACTGTCGGCACGATCAAAGAAGTGAACAATGATGACGCAAACATGATCGGTCTTGTTTGTGCGCAGAGTTATCCGGAAGGAACCTATCTGGATGCCGGCACAAGCATTGATCTGGAAGTATCGATCGGTCCCGATAACCTGACATACGGTTTCTACGCGAACGTGGACTCGCCGGCGCTGGAGGATCCTACATATGTATCTGGCACATCTACGCTTGTCGTCCTGACGACAGCGGATGGCAAGGAACTGCAGAGACTGACGACGGATACGTTCCCGGTTGTTATGAATATCACCGGAATCAAAGGCAGCTCCACCGGCATTCTGGCATTCCAGTATACGGTGACGCCGCAGGTGACCGTGACGGATCCGGCAACAGGCGTGCAAACGGTTCAGCCGGGTACACCCGAGACCAAGGTGATCACGAGAACGGTTGCGTTTACGGCGGAAGGCGCTGCAAATTAAGGATTCTATGCAGGGAAAGATAATCAAAGGAATCGCGGGATTTTATTATGTATATACGGAAGGTGGCGTGATCTACACCTGCAGGGCGAAAGGGATCTTTCGAAAGGACGGAAGGAAGCCGCTCGTCGGTGATGATGTGGAGATGAGCGTGATTGATTCGGAGGCAAAAGAAGGGAACGTTGATAAGCTTTTGCCAAGGCGCTCGGAATTGATTCGACCTGCCGTCGCCAATGTTGATCAGGCACTTGTGATCTTTGCGATTAACCGTCCGGAGCCGAACTTTAATCTGCTCGACCGGTTTCTCATCATGATGCGGCAGCAGAATCTGCCGTCTGTCATTTGCTTTAACAAAGAGGATATTGCAAACGACTCGGAGAAGGATCTCTTAACGGAGGCTTATGGATCTGCGGCCGGGCACTTGCTTTTTACAAGCGCAAAGACAGGCGAGGGGATCGATGAGCTGAAGGGTCTTCTGCAGCATAAAACGACCGTTATGGCTGGACCGAGCGGCGTCGGCAAATCTTCGATAACGAATCGTTTGCATCCGAGTGCCGAGATGGAGACGGGCGATATCAGTAAAAAGATCGGCCGCGGCAAGCATACGACCCGCCACAGTGAACTGTTTGGCATGGACGATGATACGTTCATCATGGACACGCCGGGCTTTTCGTCGCTTGATCTCTTTGATCTTGAGAAGGAAGAGCTTCAGAGCTTCTACCCGGAGTTTGCACCGTTTGAAGCAGGTTGCAGATTCCAGGGGTGCATGCATATTGCAGAGCCTGTATGCGGCGTAAAAGAAGCACTTTCCGAAGGGAAGATCAGTAAACTACGGTACGACATTTACTGTCAGCTGTTCGAAGAGCTGCGCAATAAGAGAAAATATTGAAAGAGACACGGAAACATCGATCATCCGTGTCTTTTCTTTTGCCTGTCAATGCGTCTAAAGTTGTTGCAGATTTTTCTCAATTATGTTATAAAATTAACGATGCAGCCACATATCATAATAATAAGTCCCAAAAGGCAGCGAATGCGTCTTATTGGGCAAAGGAGATTGAAATGGAAGCAAAAGCAACAGTAGTTAGTAACAGAATCGGAAGTGAGCGTTTTCTGACAACCCGGACCATGGTGCAGCTGGGAATGTTGATCGCGATCACATTAATCATGGGTTTGACACCGCTTGGTACGATCCCGACCCCGTTCCTCAGCGTATCTCTCGTTACGGTTCCTGTAGCGATCGCAGCGATCCTGATGGGACCCAAGGGTGGCTTTATCGTTGGCGGTGTTTTTGGACTGACGTCCTTTTATAACGCAGTAGCCGGAAAGAGTGCGATGATGGCGGCGTTCTTTGCCATCAATCCGGCAGCGACCGCATTTACGGCGATCGTTCCGAGGCTCTTCGAAGGCGTTCTCTGCGGTCTGATCTTCATGGGTCTTTCGAAGATCAAGAACTTCAAGACACCGGCATTTTATCTTGCATCACTTTCCTGTCCGGTGTTCAACACGATCCTTTTCATGAGCTCAGTCGTATTCTTTTTCTATGATTGTGAATTCATTCAGAATCTTGTAGTCAGCAAAGGAGCGACCAATCCGCTTCACTTTGTGATCCTGCTCGTTGGGGTTCAGGGCGTTGTGGAAGCCGTTACCTGCCTTGTTGTTGCAGGCGCTGTATCGCAGGCAGTCGCAAGATATTTAAGGAAGAACTGATTTTTCATATCGGCGCGGAGCCGGAGAGCGGAGAGGGATATGATCTTAGCATTGGATATCGGAAATACCAATATCGTAGTAGGCTGCATCAAGAATGAGGATGACATTGTCTTCATCGAGCGCGTGGCGACGAATACGCTTAAGACGGAATTTGAGTACGCGATCGATTTTCAGGCGCTGTTGTCCCTGTATGATATCAAGAAAAATGAAATCACAGGTTGTATCATCTCTTCGGTGGTTCCGCCGCTGAACAATATTATGGTACGTGCGATCGATAAGTTCCTCGGCATAGAGCCGATGATCGTTGGACCGGGAATCAAGACCGGACTCAATATCCTGATGGACAATCCGGCATCTGTCGGTGCGGATCTGATCGTGAACGCAGTCGCAGGTATCAGGTGCTACGGCGCACCGCTTATTATGATTGACATGGGAACGGCCACGACGGTCAGCCTTGTAGATGAGAAAGCGAACTACGTGGGTGGTATGATCCTGCCGGGCGTTCGTGTATCCCTTGATTCGCTTGTAACGCGTACATCACAGTTGCCGCGAATCGGTCTGGATGCGCCGAAGAAGCTGATCGGCAAGAACACGATCGATTGTATGAAGAGCGGTATCATCATGGGACAGGCATCTGCAATGGACGGTCTGATCGACAGGATTTGCGACGAGATGGGCAGAAGGATCCCTGCTGTTGCAACCGGTGGACTTTCATCGAGCATCATACCGTTCTGCAAGAACGAAGTGATCATTGATAACGATCTGACACTGAAAGGTTTGAAATACATATACGATAAGAATGTAGGGAGCTTGTGATGGACAGCATCAGAGGAAAGAACATTGTCATTGGTGTGACGAGCAGTATTGCGGCGTATAAGATTGCATCGCTCTGTAGCATGCTGAAAAAGCGTGATGCGAATGTGACCGTGATCATGACCCGAAATGCGACCAATTTTATCAATCCCATTACGTTTGAAACATTGACGGGCAACAAATGCCTTGTGGATACATTTGACCGGAATTTCGAATTCAGCGTTGAACATGTGGAGCTTTCCAAGGCAGCGGATGTATTTTTGATCGCGCCTGCGTCGGCGAATGTGATCGCAAAAGCGGCGCATGGGATCGCGGATGATATGCTGACGACAACGCTTCTGGCAGCAACCTGCCCGAAGATCGTTGCGCCTGCAATGAATACGCGCATGTATGAGAACCCTGTGACGCAGGATAATATCGGGATCCTGAAAAAATACGGAATGACCGTGATCGATCCTGCGGACGGCTACCTTGCTTGCGGCGATACTGGAAAAGGCAAAATGCCGGAGCCTGAAGTGCTTCTTGTATACTTAGAGCGTGCGCTTTCCGGGAAGGATCTTGCCGGCAAGAAAGTACTTGTGACAGCAGGTCCCACAAGAGAAAAGATCGATCCGGTTCGGTTCATTTCGAACAATTCTACCGGAAAGATGGGGTATGCCATCGCAAAGGAGGCATTTCTTCGCGGCGCTGATGTAACGCTTGTATCGGGCGTGACAGCGCTTGATACGCCGGTCGGCGTGACGCTTGTGCCGATCCTTTCGGCAGCCGATATGGCACGCGAAGTAAAGAAATACGCAGAAAGTGCGGATATCATCATTAAATCCGCAGCGGTTGCGGATTACAGACCTTCCGTTGTCTATGAAGAGAAGGTTAAAAAGAAAGAGAACGAGATGTCGATCCCGCTTGAAAAAACGGAAGACATCCTGGCGTATCTTGGCGAGCATCGTAAGGCAAATCAGCTTCTTTGCGGCTTTTCGATGGAGACAGAGAATATGCTCGATAATTCGAAGGAGAAGCTTGCTAAGAAACATCTTGACATGATCGTTGCAAACAATTTAAAGACGGCCGGCGCCGGATTCGGCACGGATACCAATGTTGTCACAATCATCACGAATGATGCCGTAAAGGAATGCGAGCTGATGAGCAAGCAGGATGTTGCGGGTGTCATATTTGACACACTTTTAAAACTGGAAAAGCATTAGGCGACAATAATGAATGAAAGAAGAAAGGCCATACCCGGACGGGTATGGTCTTGTTTTGTTTTGTCTCCTATATGGATGTCTTTCGCCACTTCACCTTAGCCGAGATCTTAAACGGCTCGAAGTTCCCTCCGCCTTCGATCGCTTCCAGCAGATACTGTGCGGCGATGTATCCGCGCTCATAGTTCGGAATATGAACGGTTGTCAACTTTAGAATCTGTGCGATCTCCGTATCATCGAATCCGGTTACGGAGATGTCTTCCGGAATCTTGATGTTGTTTTCCTTAAAGGCTTTTAGGGCGCCCATCGCCATGTCATCATTTGCGCAGATCAGTGCATCCGGTAGGTGCTCCGTGAGCATCAGAAGTTTGGCCGCCTGGTATCCGCTCTTTTCTCTGAAGTCGCCGACATAGCAGTCATCACGCCGAAGCGAGAGGCCGTTTTCTTTTAGGGCGTCATAGGTGGCCTGATAGCGTTCTCTGTTATCCAGTGTATCTTCTCCGCTGATATAGGCAAAACGGCGGCAACCTTTTTTCACGAGTCCTTCCACCAGCTCCTTCTGTGGCGTATAGTTGTTGACCAGCATGCTCTTTACGTAAGGCGCTTCGATCTCACGATCCAGGACGACGATCGGATAATCCTCGCGCGCTTTTTTGATGATCATGGCGTCCGTTGCACCGATATCGAGCATGATACAGCCGCAGGAAAAAGCGCGATTCATATACTTCTCACAGTTCTTGTTCGTGCAGATCAGAAGGTCGTAACCTTTTGCATAGATGTAATTGCTGATCCCGCGAATGATGCTTAAATAGAATTGTCTGTCGAAGTCGCTGAAATTAAACAGGATCGTCTTCGTCTCGCCGGCCTTAGGCGCTTTTCCTGCCGGATCGATCTCATAGTCGTTTTCTTTGCAAAGCTTTAGGATTAGCTCGCGCGTCTTCTCACTTACATTTTTCTTACCGTTTAATACGTTTGAAACGGTCGCGGGAGAGACGCCTGCCAGCCTTGCGATATCTCTGATTCTGATCATGTTCCCCATTCCTGCCTTTTCGTAAAAGGATTTACTATGAGTTTACATGTATGTTACATATGTGACAAGTAAAGTTTACTACTGTTTACTATTAGTTTACTGAATACCATGGTATTGTGCACAAAAAATGAGGGTGAAGAAGGAGGGATTTGACAGATTTTCCCCATTCGTGTTGTCGGTGATTTCCTAATCTCCTAAAATGCGAGTGTAACGATCTTTTAGAAGCAATTGAATCCATATACGATGAGAGAGGGAGATAAGTATGAAAAGGAAAACACTTGCATTATTACTCGCTGTCACGATGATCGGCGGGTGCCTTACTGGATGCGGCTCCAATGCAGCACCTGCACAAGACGGCGCAAAAGCGGAAAACGCCTCCGCTGATGCAGCGCCTGCGGAATCGTCCGATGAAATGGGAAAACTTGTTATTTTCCAAAGTAAGACAGAGATCATGGATCAGCTTAACCAGTGCGCGGAAGCGTTTTCGGATGAAACCGGAATTGAAGTGGAAGTATGGGAGACATCCGGTGACAAGTATTTTACCGATCTGAAGACGGATCTTTCGACACATGCGGGACCGACACTGTTCTCGCTGGCACCCGGCGCCGAGTCGGTTGAGATGGCTGACTACCTCGAAGATGTTTCGGATCTGAAATTTATTGATAAAGTCAGCGCAGGTATGGTTGATGAAGTTAGCGGCAAGAAAGTCGGTATTCCGTATACACTGGAAGGCTTCGGCCTTGTATACAACGGAAGCCTCGTTGACCCGAAGACGCTTACATCCACCGATGCGCTTGTTTCCTACCTGGAAAAAGCAAAAGCGGACGGCATCAACGGCCTCGGCTTCTCCCAGGAAGATTACTTCCTGATCATGCATGTTCTGAATACACCGTTTGCGATCCAGAAGGATCCTGCTGATTATCTGGCAAAGGTACTTGCGGGACAGGAGAGAATGATCGACAACGATGCATTCAAGGAATTCGGAAAATTCATGGAAGCGGTAAGAGCAAACTGCACGAATCCCGCTGACATCACATACGATAACAACTGCGGTGACTTTGCAACAGGCAAGACCGCAATGATCCATCAGGGTAACTGGTGCTACGGCATGTTCGCAGATTATGATGTGAACTTTGATATGGGTATCACGGCACTTCCGCTTCTTGGCAACAAGAAAGTTGCGGTATCTGTTCCGGCAGCATGGTATATCAATACCGATGCAGCACCCGAAGAGAAAGCGGCGGCAAAGGCATTCCTTGAGTGGTTATATACATCCGAGACCGGTGAAAAATATCTGATGCAGGAATTCGGGTTCGTACCCGTAATCGAAGGTATGACGAGCGAAAAGCTGGATCCGATCTCCGCATCCGTTGCGGAAGCGGCGGCAAAGGGTGACACGATTCCGTGGAGCATGGCGAACTGGCCGGCAGGTATCTCTACCTCCCTTGCACCGATCGTAATGCAGTTCTATGTATCCGATATGTCCGGTGACGAGCTTGTGAACCAGCTCAACGACGCATTTGTAGCGGCAGCAAAATAAAACGTGTTTCTTCTTCCGCGGGGGATGACTCCGCGGAAGATTTATAGAAAGAGGTTTTTTATGAAAATTGGTAAAGGATGGTACGCACTGTTTACAGTTCCGCTCATGTTTATCTTTACCGTCGTGGTGATCGTGCCGTTTGCGATCGGCATCGGCTTTTCGTTTGTGGAATGGGACGGACTTGCGAAGCATGCCATGCATTTTGTCGGAATCGACAATTTCCTCGAAGTGTTCACTGATGTAAGGTTCCTGCAGTCTGCGGCGAGAACGACAGTCTATACGCTGATCAGCGTGATCTGCGTCAACGTTGTCGGACTGATCTTTGCGCTCGTTGTGACGACCAAATTAAAGACCGCCAATCTTGCCAGAACAATGCTGTTTGTTCCGTATCTGATCGGTGGTCTGATCCTTGGTTATATCTGGAAGAGTGTTTTCTCCGAATTCTTTCTTTCGATCGACTGGGGTAACTGGCTGACGGATCGAAACAAGGCGATGATCGCGATGATCGTGGTGACGACCTGGCAGATGGCGGGTTATGTCATGATCGTCTATATTACAGGCATTATGGCGATCCCGGATGATGTGCTCGAAGCAGCAAACGTGGATGGGGCAAGTTTTCTCCAGACGCTTTTCAAGGTAAAATTCCCGCTGCTCATGCCGTCATTTACGATCTGCCTGTTCCTGACATTGTCCAACTGCTTCAAGGTGTACGATGTGAACATTGCATTGACGGGAGCGGGACCCGACTACCAGTCCGAAATGTTCTCGCTCAATATCTATAACGAGATCTTTGACTTAAGTAACTTTGGTTATGGTCAGGCGAAAGCGATCATTTTCTTCCTGATCATTGCGGTGATCACGATGATTCAGGTGAAGATCACAAAGAGCAGGGAGGTATCCATGTGATGAGACAGAAAAAATCTTCCAAGATACTTGCAAATATCGCACTGATCGTGTTCTGCCTGATGTATCTTTTCCCGATCTATCTGATCTTAACGAACTCGTTTAAGTCAAGATCGGAGATGTATGAAAACATGATGTCGCTTCCGGGAAAACTGACGATGAAGTACTACGGCAGCGCGCTTAGTAAGATCAATTTCTGGGTATCGATCAGGAATTCGCTGATCTTAACGGTCGTTTCGATCGCGATCCTTGTTGTGCTTTGCTCGATGACGGCATGGATGCTTGTGCGGAGCAAGAGCAAACTTTCCGGCATTCTCTTCGGGATCCTTGTTGCAACGATGCTGATCCCGTTCCAGACGATCATGATGCCGTTGATGCAGGAGATGAACTGGATCGGTACGAACTTTGGGATCAAGATGACGGATACGATTCCCGGTCTGATCTTCATGTATGTAGGATTCGGCGCCGGCATGGGCGTGTTCCTCTATCACGGTTTTATCTCGTCCATTCCCGTTTCATTGGAGGAGGCGGCGATCATTGATGGCTGCAGTACCTGGGGCGTGTTCTGGAAAATCGTATTCCCGATGCTGAAGCCGACAACGATGACGGTTGTGATCCTCGATGTAATCTGGATCTGGAACGACTATCTGCTTCCTTCGCTGACATTGAAAGCGAAGGCGAATAGAACGATCCCGATCTCTACGGCAAAATTCTTCGGACAGTATACGATCAGCTGGAATGAGGCGATGGCAGCACTTGTTGTGACAATCATCCCGGTAGCGATCTTCTATCTTGTCTGCCAGAAATATATTATCAAGGGCGTTGCAGCCGGAGCCGTAAAAGGCTAAGAGGAATGAACATTGAAGAAGTACCTCACAAGATCTTATACGGATCTTACGAAAGAAGAGAATTTCTTAAGCGAAACGCTGTTCCATAATGCGAACGGTTATATCGGCGTGCGCGGCTGCCTGGAGGAAGGTGTTCTGGGTGGCGCCGATACGATGCGCGGAACCTATATCAACGGATTCTACGACATCATTCCGATGAAGCAGGCAGAGATGCTCTGTAATTTCGTGGATAAAAAAGAGACGATGCTCAATGTAGCGGACACCATGACGGTGAACTGCGTGGTGGACGGCGAAATCCTCGATCTATTGACCGGCAGAGTCATCAAGCACACAAGAACGCTTGATATGGACAAAGGTATCACGAAGCGAGAAGTGATCTGGGAGGCGCCGTCCGGCAAGCAGATCGAGATCACTTCCGTCCGGATGACGAGTTTTGAGGAACTGTCTCTTTTTTCCATCGAATATACGGTGAAGGCGCTCAATTTTGAGGGCGATATCAGGATTATCTCGGTTCATAATCCTGATGTGACCAATTACAGCGATCCGAGCGATCCGCGCCTTGCAGCGGAAAGCATGCGCAATCTGTCTGTGAAGGATATCTATGCGGACGGCGCAAGCAGTATTGCGATCGCAGAGACATCCGTTAGCGGGCTTCGTGTCTGCTCTTTGGTGCACCATGCGTTTATGGCTTTTGGCGGAGCGTCCGTTAAGGACGAGACGACGGATATTTTGGGAAAACAGGGTGTTTTTACAGGGAATGCGCGTCTTACAAAGGGCGGCAGCGTGACGCTTGAAAAAATATGCCTGTTTACCGATTCCGTTCGGGCAAGAGAACCCGCGGGGCGTGCGGTTCGCATATTGGACACCGTTTTATCAAACGGGCTGAACTACTATTACAAAAAACAGGAAGCCTACCTTACCGCGTTCTGGGAAAATTGCGAGATGGAGATCGACGGCGATGCGGATATGAACAGCGCTGTTACCTTCAATATGTATGAGCTGCTGCAGTCCGCGGCAAAGGATTCCTATGCGTCGATCGCAGCCAAGGGTCTGAGCGGCGAAGGCTATGAAGGGCACTATTTCTGGGATACGGAGACGTTTATCCTGCCGTTTTTTACGCTCACCAATCCGGCACTATCCAAGATGCTGCTTCGGTACCGCTATTCAACACTTGAAAAAGCGCGGGAAAATGCGGGACTTTTGGGACATCAAAAAGGCGCGCTTTTTCCATGGAGGACGATTACGGGCACGGAGTGCTCGGGATATTTCGTATCGGGCAGCGCGGCTTACCATATCAATGCGGATATCGCGTATGCGTATGTGAATTACTATATCACGACAGGTGACCTTGATTTCATGCGCGAAGCGGGAATGGAAGTCCTGTTGGAGACGTCCAGGCTTTGGACGGATCTTGGATGCTACAACGAAAACGGCGACTTTGTACTGAATGTTGTAACGGGGCCGGATGAATATACCTGTATGGTCAACAACAACTACTATACAAATGTAGCGGCGAAGTACAATCTGTGCTGGACGCTGAAGATTCACCGCCTTCTAAAGGAAGCCGGTATGCTGGGCAATCTGGATGAGCGCCTTGGAATCACGGATGAAGAGCTTGCCTCCTTCGGGAAAGCGGCGGAAGCGATGCTCCTTCCATATGATGCGCGTCTTGGTATTAATCCGCAGGACGATTCATTCTTAAGCAAGCCCGTCTGGGATCTTACAAAGACGCCTAAGGATCATTTCCCGCTTCTTCTTCATTATCATCCGCTCCATCTGTACCGCTATCAGGTATGTAAGCAGGCGGATACGGTGCTTTCATATTTCATGTTTGAAAATGAACAGCCGCGTGATGTGATGATGAAAAGCTACGAATACTATGAGAAAATCACGACACATGATTCGTCTCTTTCGACCTGCGTCTTTTCGATCGTGGCATCGCGCCTTGGCATGAAAGAGAAAGCGTATGCGTACTTTGGCGATTCGGCTAAGCTGGATCTTTTGAATACGCACAGCAATTCCATGCACGGGATCCATACGGCCAACATGGGCGGCTGCTATATGGCGATCGTGAACGGGTTTGCGGGCCTCCGGGTAACAGAAGAGGGGATTTCGTTATCTCCGTCGCTTCCGAAAGACTGGAACGGATACAAATTCAAATTCGTCTACCGTGATCGGCGGCTCAAAGTAGCGATCGACCAAGATGCGGTGACGGTTGAACTTCTGACGGGAGACGACCTTACGATCCGCATTTTCGGAAAACAGGTCGAACTTACGAAGAAGCAGGAGAAGAGAATACAAATGGAGGAGTGATCATGATAACTTCGGTGATCTTTGATCTGGACGGCGTGATCGTCTTTACCGACAAATTTCACTATATCGCATGGAAGAAGATTGCGGATGAACTCGGGATCTACTTCGACGAAACGCTGAATAACAGACTTCGTGGGGTCAGTCGGATGGACTGCCTCGAGATCCTTTTGGAGAATTATACCGGCCGGGCGCTTTCCGATGGCGAAAAGATTGCGCTTGCCACCAGAAAGAACGATTATTACAGGGAACTTCTGGCGGGTATGACGCCGGGCGATGTATCGGATTCCGTCCGGGATACGCTTTCGGAGCTTCGGCGGCGTGGGTATCTGATCTCGATCGGTTCATCCAGCAAGAATGCAAAGTTTATTTTGGAAAAAGTAAAACTTGCCGATGCGTTTGATGCGATTTCGGATGGGAACAACATCGACAATTCCAAACCGAATCCGGAAGTGTTTGTAAAGGCTGCCAATTATTTAAATCAGCCCTGCAACAGATGTCTGGTGGTGGAAGATGCCGAGGCGGGGATCAATGCCGGCAAGGCGGCCGGTATGGCGACAGTCGCGATCGGGGATGCGGCTACGAGTCATATTGCCGATCATGATATTACGCAAATATCAGATCTGCTGGGGATTCTGCTATAGGATACGCTTGTAAAATCGATGGTGTTTGAAATATTCAGATAATTGTGCCAATAACCCTTCCATTATAGAGATTTTTCTTGTATAATATTTATATAAAACATACAATAGCAGGAGGGATATTATGCAGGCATACAAAAAAATTGATTACCCAACCAATAAAGATGTTGTATTAAGGTATATCCCGGGGCATTTTATCACGCCTTATTCACATGTTAACTATTACATGGATCTGACAGACATGAAGACGCGTCAGAGAGAAGCGCGCGCGACCGGCGAAGAACTTGCGCAGCAGTATATGGTCAGCGATATCGTTGATACGGTTCTCTGTCTCGACAACATGGAAGTGGTCGGTGCCTATCTTGCAAACAAGCTGACCAAAGCCGGCGTGCATTCTCTGAATTCGCATCAGACGATCTATATTGCGACACCGGAATATGACAGTGCCGGTCAGATGATCTTCCGAGAGAATATGAAGCACATGATCAAAGGAAAAAAAGTGCTGATCCTTCTGGCTTCGATCTCCACGGGAAGTACACTGATCAAAGCGATCAATTCGGTAAAGTATTTCGGCGGCGATGTCATGGGTGTATCGTCTATTTTCTCTGCGGCGACCAAGGTACTGGATATGCCGATCCATTTCCTTTACAGTCCTGCGGATCTTCCGGATTATTTCAAGTACAGACCGGAAGAGTGTCCAATGTGCAAGAACAGAATGCCGGTTGATGCAATCTGCAACGGCTTCGGCTATTCGATCGTATGATCATGAAATAAGTGAAAGCGGAGTGTCCGATTGGATACTCCGTTATTTTCATGCGTAGACGTAAGAGGGATAAAAGATGACAACAGAATTACAAGCGAATGTTTTAACATCAAGTACAATGAAAAAAATGATGCCGCCGTGCCTGCTCTTTGCACTGGTGCAATCGATGACCTTTATGGTCGATACGATCGTTGCCGGACATTTCCTGGGTGCGGATGCGGTAGCGGCGATCGCACTGGGTATGCCGATGATCGGAATCATGCTTTCCTTTACGGCTATGATCCTGCACGGTGCCTATTTAAAGTTTTTACATGCGATGGGCCGCAATCAAATGGACGATTATCACAGATACTATTCGCTCGGAATGTTCTTTACGATCGTTGTCGATCTGATTTTCCTGGAGATCTGCTTCTTCCAGACAGATGTGGTCCTTGGCATTGCGGGTGCCGGCAAGGCAACGGAAACGGTGCTGATCTTAAGTCGTCTCTATGTGCGTACGGCATGTCTGGAGATTCTGTTTTTTGCGATCGGGACACTTTTGCAACTTGTTATTTCGTCCTATGGTTATCAGTCAGACAGCATGATCTGCAGTGCAGTCTGCGTTGCGGTGAACTTTGTTACATCGGTTGCGCTTGTTATGTACCTTCCTGCCGACATCGGGATTGCGGGTCTTGGGATCGCTTCAGCGTTTGCTACATTCGCACAGATGATCACGGCATATGTCTTGATGAGAAAGAGGAAGATCCGGGCGAAGTTCGGATTCTATCCTTTAAACAAACAGAATATCATGGATTTTCTTGATATGATCCGAAGAGGCTTCCCGGCTTCCGCAGATAACATGCTGGATTCGGCAAGCACTTCGATCGTAAACAGGATCGTCCTTTCTGTTTTTGCCGGGGATACTGCGGTTCTGGCACTTGTTGCCGTGATCAAGTCGATTTTTAATCTTGTCCGCACTGCGGCGCGCGGGACGGCGTTTGCGGCACAGCCTATGTTTGCGATCCTGCATGGAGCCAGAGATATTGGCGGCGTCAAGAAGACGCTTACGACAGCATATAAGATGGGGCTTCTCTATGCGGCAGGGGTTGCACTTGTTCTGGTCGCGGCCAGATCCCCGATCCTGGAATTCTATAATCTGGCCGGAAATGCCGATGCGGGAACCGGTTATCTCATAATCGCAGCTGCCGGCATGGTGACTGTGGCGCCGTATCTCTTCAGCGGGGCATACGAAGCGACCGGACATCTTCTGATGTCGATGGCGGTAGCTATTATTCCGGACAGCGTTCTGTATCCGCTGATCCTCCCGATTGCAGGAAGGGCTTTTGGCGTTACCGGCGTGTGGATTGCGATGGGATTTAACAGCGTTCCGTTCTTTCTCATTCTGTTTTTGATTCTGGCATGCAAACACAAAACATTATTCTTATCAATTGAAAAGATCCTGTTTTTGAAGGAAGAGGCGGATCGTACAACCGAGCTTGACGTAAGCGTTCCGACCGATGCGAAGGATGTTACGTTTATCTCCGCGAAGCTCCAGGAATTCCTTTGCGAAAACGGTACTGACAAGCGGATTGCTTATAAAGCAGCACTTTGCACGGAAGAGATCGCAGCAGATTACATTGTGCATCGCATGGGGGATCGGAAGACTGACCCGAATGCCTATATGGACATCAAGGTATTCAGAACAGGCAATCTGATCGAGATCATCCTTCGTAACTACGATGATCCCTATAATCCGCTCGTTTTCGATGCAAAGTCGGAAAGCTTTTCCAAGATCGGCATAACGATGGTGCAGAAGATCTGCCGGAATATTGCATATAGCTACGCATATCATTTGAACATTGTTTCAATCAAAATGGACACGAATTAGACAAGGAGGATAGCTGAGATGACATTTCAGGAAAAAGACGGAAAAGTGGTCCTGGCGCTTTCGGGAAGGATTGATACGAATAATGCAGCCGATACGGAGAAAGAGATCACAGAGATTTTATCAGCGCATCAGGGCATGACGCCTGCGTTCGATGCCGGTGATCTTGCATATATTTCAAGTGCGGGTCTTCGCGTCCTGATGAAGGTTCGCAAGGAGGCCGGCGAAGCGGTAGAAGTGTTTGATGTATCACCCGAAGTCTATGACATTTTTGAGACGACCGGTTTTACGCAGCTTCTGACCGTTCGTAAGAAACTGCGCACGATCGATATCGCAGGCTGTGAGAAAATCGGTGAAGGCGGCAACGGTGCCGTTTATCGTATTGATGATGACAAGATCGTCAAAGTCTATAAACCGTGGATCGGGATCGATGTGATCGAGCGGGAGAGGAACTTCGCACGAACGGCTTTTGTTAACGGGATCCCGTCCGTGATCGCATACGATTCGGTGCAGGTGGGTGATTGTCGCGGTATCGTGTTTGAACTCTTGCATTCCGATACGCTCGGCCATGCCATGAGCGCACATCCGGAGAAGCTTGAAGAGTATGTGAATCAGTATGTTGCGCTTGCAAAAACGCTTCATTCGGCGCATGTGCCTAAGGGGAGCTTTACGCCGGTTCAGGAACTCTATCATAGCATGGCGAACAACCTGGGAACATGGTGCTCCGATGAGGAGATCGCACTTCTTCACAGCCTGATTGACGAGATACCGGAGGCAGATACCGTCACACACAATGATCTCCATCCGGGCAACATCATGCTGCAGGACGGTGAACTCGTTTTGATCGATATGCAGGAGGTTACAATGGGGCCGCCCATTTGTGACCTGACTTCGATCTATCGCGACATGATCGTTGCACCAAAGCGGTCCGCAGATGTCCTGGTTAGAAGTGTCGGCATGCCGGCAGATCTGATCGCAGAAACAGGCGAAATGTTCTTCCGGAAGTATACCGGGCTTACGGATCAGGCCGAGATCGACGCGCTCTATCAAAGACTCGGGCTTTTGTATGCGTTCAATGTCGCTTTGATCGTCGGAAACGGTAGCGAAGGCGCAATGAAGCGCGGCGATATGATTATGGATAATCTGCTCCGACCGATCGTGATCCCGAATGAACAGGCGATTCGTATGATTCTTCGTAGTGCGGCAAAGTAAGAGCGGAATGCGTGAGATGGAACGATGAGTGAGCGGATTGAGTTTGAAAAAATGCATAATACGCGAGATCTTGGAGGCGAGATAACGACTGACGGACAGAGGATCCGCCGGGGCAGACTGTTTCGGAGCGGTATGTTGACGGGAATGACTAAGAACGATGAGCGTAAACTCAGTTCGCAGGTCGATACGGTTATCGATTTTCGCTCTGAGCAGGAGCGAAAAGAAAATCCTGAGGTGATCCTTCCGGGAATCACGTATCACCACATTCCGGTGGTGGATGATCTGACGATCGGAATTTCCAGAGAGTCGGAAGCAGACAATAGGCTGATGACGATATCGGGTGATCCAAAGCGAGCAAAGCATTATATGTGTACGCTGTATCGCTTTTTCCCGACAAGTGAATTCGCCATGTCGCAGTATGCACGCTTTTTCAGAATCCTTCTGGATACCCATGAGAAAGCCGTGCTCTGGCACTGCACGGCGGGCAAAGACCGCGCGGGCATTGCAAGTGCGATCCTTGAAGAGATCCTGGGCGTGCCGCGTCAGAAGATCCTTAGCGAGTACCTTTTTACAAATGAATGTCTTGCGGATGATATTACCCGCCTATTGGAGCAAGTCGGAAAGCATGCGCCAAGCGGCGTGGCGATTAGCGAAGAGGCGCTGCGTTACCTCTTTGGGGCGGACATGGCGTATATTGAGACATTCTATCAGGCGGTAGAAGAGTTTTTTGGCGATTTTAACAGCTTTGTTCAAAACGGTCTTAAGCTGACGACTGAAGAGATTCAAAGACTTCGTACAATGTATCTGGAAGTATGAGATTGCTTATACCAGCTAAAAACAGGAAAAGGAGCCAATATGAGAACAGAAGAAAAACGCGAAACTGATCATTTTTCCCAAAGGACGCATTGACGCTGAGAATGCACAGAAGTTTTATGATGAAGTTGCGGAGACGGTCGCAGGGCGCGATCCCAAAACGTTTGAGATGAATCTGGAAGATCTGGACTATATCTCCAGTGCCGGCCTTCGGACACTCCGATTCGTAGATTTTGTGAAGTACATTCACACGATCGAGATTGAACCGGGAACCCTTCCTTCAGCTAAGGATTTGTACCTGGATAATCTGGAACTCGCAAAAGAGTATATGACGGATGAACAGTACAAAACGCTTCGATTCTATCTGGAACAGATTCCGGAAGATCATCACGTGGTGCATGGCGACCTTCATATGAAGAATGTTATGCTGGTCAATGATGAGCCGATGCTGATCGATATGGACTCACTGTGTCTCGGCCATCCGATCTTTGATCTGGCTGCGACGATCCGTTTCCTGTATATCATCGGCATGTCCAGAAGTGTAAAGGCTGATGTTGGAGATGGTGATAAAGGAGAGCGTTTTATTAAACACGGACAGGAAGCCCTTACAAAGCTTCTGGAGGAAGTGGATGGACTGTACTTTACGATAGACTAAAAAAATTTTATTTTTATTTTATAATATGTTCGAGCGATCGGTTCGATATAAACTTTTGATTGAATGGGGGTACTCAAAATGTTAGAGAGAAGAACGATTAACCGTGTGGAATTTCTGGCAAACAGTGTGATCGTAGACAAGGAAACGCTTGAAAAATACTACGGGCAGGTGAAAAACATCAGTCCTTTGGGCATTTCGATCATTGTAGATAATCACGTTCCGAATATGGTCGGCAGAGATCTGGTCGTTGTTGCAGAGACTATGATCATGTATGCGGAAGCAGTCAGAGAGGATGTTGAAGACGAAAAGAGAAAAGCCGTCGCGTTTAAAGCCAGAAAGTTTACACCGGATGTTCTCCAGTTCTTACTTGAATGTATCGGCGGAGACGAAGAAGAATAGATTTGTTTTGTTTTACAGGAGGCACTTTCCGTGAAAAGAAAAGACATTACCAATGTTGGTCTTTTATCAGCTCTTACAATCGGCATTTCTGCCATGATCGCGTTATCAACGCCGATCACCGCATATGCCAGCGAATCGGATGACGATTCCGGCTCGTCGGAAAGCAAATCTTCGCATGAATCCTCTTCCAAATCGGAGAGCCATGAGAAAGCGACAAGCAGTGCGCAGAAAGCAGCTGATTCGGCCAAATCATCGGTTTCCAAATCGGATTCCGGTTCGTCTTCTGATTCGTCTTCGAGCTCCTCTTCTGAGTCGGGTTCCGAATCTTCTTCCGAAAGCAAGGAGGAAACAAAAGAAGAATCCGCATCCGCAAGCGAGGCAGCGAAAGAAGCGGCAGATACGATCGTAAAAGGTGATGCCGATGCAGGCATTGACGCGGCTGATCCTTCTGACAGCAACGGAAAAGCGAAGAGTGCCATTGAAAACCTTGTAGAGAAAGTGAAGGATGTTGCTTCCGACTCTACGGATGAAAAGGGTAAAGAAAAGAAATCTGCTATCAGTAACTATCAGGATGCATCCGAAAATATAACAAAATCCAAAGAGAGTCTTGTTGACGCTGAGAAGGAATACGATCAAGCGCAGACAGCTTATGAGCATGTGGAAGAAGAAGCAAAGGATGCAGCAGAAGATGCCAAAGCGCTTAAAGACACTGTAAATCTGATGAAATCCGAGACGGAGTCGGCAAGCCGGAAAGTGGAATCTCTTGTAGAATCCATCCAGTCTGCAGGCTCGAATCAGGATGCAGAGCAGGCGTATCAGGATCTGAAGGATCTTGTGGAGGAAACAGGCAAAGATCTTGTATCCAAAAAGGAGATTTACGACAACCTTGTCAAGCAGTATGAGGCAGCGTTACAGAATCTGAAGGAAGCACAGTCTGCTTTGGAAGAGGCAGAAGATCACTTCGAAGCAAAGGCAAAAGAGGCATCCGGCTATGCACAGGCTGCACAGAAAGAGGTTACGGAAGCAAGGACGAAAGTGCAGAATCTTGCGGATGCGCTTGATGCGGTAACGGATCAGCTTGCCGATGAGAGTGCAGCTAAGTCGCTTTCCGACAAAATGAAGGCGGAGAAAGCAAGAGACGAGTGGACGAATTCGTGGAATGATAAAACCAAAAACATCTATGATTTGAGCCGTGCAACAATGCGTTCTGTTGTAGAGAATTACTATCTGCCCAAGGTTTTGAACATCGACGTGGTTGCGGGAAGCTGCGCGTTCGAATCCTTAAAGGGTGCTGACGGGCAGGAGTATAACTACACATGGGTAACATACAAGTACATTGATGAGAACGGCGATGAACAGGACGGTAAAAAATACTTTAACTATGATTCGCTGACCAGACTTTCTACGTATAATGAAAAGCTTAATCTCAACCACAGCCAGCCCGGCATTGTTGTATTCGAAAAGTCAGAGCTGGAGATCATGGCGAACCAGAAAGTACTGGACTATTATTACGATGGTAAGCAAAGCCTTTCCGATAAGGATAAGGGAAGGGGTCAAAAATATAAGGACGGAAAATTTGACGTATTCCGCTATGTGGATGAGGACGGCAATTTGCAGCTTGTGATCCGCGACGAGCTGGAGCACTCGACGGACGGCAATAAGGTTGTGACGGATGCGGACGGCAACTTCGTATCGATCAACGGCTATGCGCTTACGGAAGTGGTTCAGAACAAGAACAGCCTTTTCCATGACGGAGACTGTCTTATCGTTGCATCCGATTTTAACATCGACAAGTATACATCGAAAGCGTCCAATACGGCTGTGTACAAGGAAGTGATCCAGGCGCTCATCAACCGCAAGGGTTCTGAGACGGTAACGGCAGTTGTAGAGAGAAGTATGGGACTGAACAAATATGTTGCCGACAATGCATCGGACGATGACACGGCGCAACTGATCACCAAGTATGTGCAGTACAAGGAAGCGACCGACAAGGCAAAAGAAGCAGCCGAGAATGCCCAGGATCAGGTTGATAAGCTGAATGATGCCATCAATGATGTTGTATCCAAGAGCATGATCAGCAGACGTTCCATGAAGGCAGCGGAAGTGCTTGGAATTCAGGATATCGCAGATTACCTCGGGCTTACTGTTTCCGATGAAGATAAGGCGGCAATGAACGATCTGACCGTCGCGGGTCTGATCGATAAGCTAAATGAGATGAAGCGGGAAGCAGAGGAGACGAAAGAAACCGCAGAGCAGAAGCTTACGAGTCTTCAGAAGCAGTTCGAAGACGCAGAGCAGGATCTTGCAGACGTGCTGAGAAGATTTGAAGATAACGGTTCTTCAAAAGGATCGGATCGCGGTTCTTCCAAAGGCTCAAGCAGAAGATCTTCCGGATCCGGCAGCGCAGCTTTGAACGGCGATGCGCAGAGCATTACGGCATGGCAGGCAGGCGATGGCACTGCGGCGGGTACCGTTTCTGAAAATGTAACCGGCGGCGACGTGATCATTATTGAAAACGAACGATTCGCAACAGCGGCATCGGTTGAGGATGCGCTGGGGGATCAGGAATACTCCAATATTGAAGATGCCGCTTCTCCAACAGCCGCAACGTTTGAGGACGGCATTGCCGATGAGACGGTTCCGGCACCGACGAACCTCTGGTGGATGTTTGTCGTAGCAGCCTTCGGCGCCGCAGGCGAACGGATGTGGAGAGCGCACTGCGCTAAGAAGAATCGCAAATAAAAGATTTTGCCAACAGTCAGGGCAGGGATAATGCACGAGATAACCTCATTAACGGAAGTATCGTAAAGACAATGCTTTCGCTTAGCATACCGGCGATCCTTGGAATGGTCGTGATCGGTCTGTACAACTTTATGGATGCGGTTTTTGTGGGAAGGATGGTAGGACCGGAGGCGATGACAGCGGTTAAGGTATCCTATCCGTTCACCCTTCTTAACAGCGGGATATCGACGTTGATCGGAACCGGTTCGGCTTCGGTCCTTTCAAGAGCGATCGGCAAGGGCGGCAATGCTGCGATCCTGACCCTTTTAAGACAGATCATTCTGTTCCTGCCGCTTGTATTGTCGCTTCCGTATGTATTTGTGAACAGTGTGGAAGGCGTATTCTATGCACAGCTCTTTACGGATTTGATCGTTCTTTGTATCGGCGCGGTACTTATGATAAGATCACTTAAGGATATGCAGAATGAGCAATGCGCACCGGCACCGAGCGGGAGCACGAAACAGGCAGCCTGACATTTTAAGGAGCAGAAATGCACGACGATTCAAAAAAGGGACAGATCGATAGTGAAGAACTCTTTAAGAAGTTCATGTATATCATGTGTGATAAAGAGTCCGAGAAGACCTATCGCCTTAAGAGCAATGCCGGCGAAGGGATCATGCGCACGCATGGCATTGCGCCCAAGATCGAACTGATCTATTCGGAACTTGAATCCTACTATCCGATGGTCAAGGCGGAGCAGGAAGCATTTGAATACATTGAGATCATGTATATGCTCGACGGGCATGCTGAATTTGAAATGGAGAACAGGCGGATTGCCTCCGCTGATAAAGGGGACGTCTGCCTGTTCTACAGCCGGCTGGGCGCCCGAGGGACTACCTTCGGAGAGGGCGGCATCCGGGCGATCAGTATCGTTTTTGAACCGGATGCGCTGCGAGAGGAGCTCAACCGCTTTTTCTCCACAAAAGAGTTTACCGACAAGCCTCTCTTTGAATATGTGCTTCGTTCTGATTCGGTTGTGACGATGGTTGCAAGCGAGATGCTGAAGAATACGTTTACGGAGATCATCTCTGTTCCGGAAGAATACGGTGAGTATCACAGAAAACTTCTGACCCTGAAAGCAATTCTGGCACTTGTGGATAAGCGTGATGATAAAAGTGTGGATTTCCGCTATTTCAGCGGCGATGCTTCCAGCAAAGTACACTCCGCCAGAAAACTGCTGGGAGAGAACATCGCATCGGATCTGTCCGTCGAAGAGCTGGCCGATCACGTGAAGCTGAATCGTACAACGTTGCAGCGCGTTTTTAAGCAGATGTACGGCGTTACGATCTTTGAATACAGGACAAGGATCCGCATGCAGGAAGCAAAGAACCTGCTTCTTGATGATACAATAACGATCACGGAGATTTCCGGCATGTGCGGCTACACAAATGCGAGCAAGTTTTCTGCCGCTTTTAAAAAGTATTTCGGCGTCACACCGAAAGAGTGGCGACATATTTCTTTTACAAATCGGCTCTGACATGTTAAGATTATTATCGGCTTGTCAGAGCTTTTATTTTGTTGTTTTTTTGTAAGGAGATGGATGAGATGAAATTGGGCATTTTGGGGCTCCCTAATGTCGGGAAGAGCACCCTTTTTAATTCACTGACCAAGGCGGGTGCAGAGTCTGCCAACTATCCGTTCTGTACGATTGATCCGAACGTGGGCGTAGTAGCCGTACCGGATGAGCGTTTAAAGCTCCTTGGCGATATGTATCATTCCAAGAAGGTGACGCCGGCCGTGATCGAATTCGTGGATATCGCAGGTCTTGTAAAGGGTGCATCCAAGGGCGAAGGCCTTGGTAACCAGTTCCTGGCCAATATCCGTGAAGTGGATGCACTCGTACACGTAGTACGGTGCTTCGAAGATACAAATGTCGTACACGTAGAAGGGACGATCGATCCGCTCCGCGATATCGAGACGATCAACTTGGAACTGATTTTTGCGGATCTTGAAGTATTGGAGAGACGTTTTTCCAAGGTGACCAAGGCGGCACGCATGGACAAGTCGCTTGCAAAGGAAGAGTCAATGCTGATCGATCTTAGGAAGCATCTGGAAGAGGGCAAACTCGCCATTTCGTTCGAAGTGCCGGATGATGACGATTTGCAAAAATCGTTCCGCGAATACAATCTGCTCACAGCAAAGCCTGTGATCTTTGCAGCAAACGTGGCGGAAGATGATCTTGCAAACGACGGTGCGGACAATGCGGGTGTAAAAGCGGTTCGTGAATTCGCGGCATCAAACGGTAGCGAAGTGTTTGTGATCTGCGCGCAGATCGAGCAGGAGATCGCAGAGCTGGAAGATGATGAGAAGGCGATGTTCTTAGAAGATCTCGGTCTCGCCGAGTCCGGTCTTGAGAAGCTGATCGCGGCAAGCTACAAGCTCCTCGGCCTCATGAGCTTTTTGACGGCAGGAGAAGACGAGACAAGAGCATGGACCATTAAGATCGGCACGAAAGCACCGCAGGCTGCTGGCAAGATCCATACGGACTTTGAGCGCGGCTTCATCAAAGCGGAAGTTGTGAATTACAAGGATCTTCTGGAGCAGGGATCCCTTGCTGCTGCAAGAGAGAAGGGTCTTGTCGGCATGGAAGGCAAGGATTATGTGGTAAAAGACGGCGATGTGATCCTGTTCCGCTTTAACGTTTAATTTGAGGTTTTTATGCAGGAAATGATGAATCAGGGGGATATCGCGTTCCCCCATCTTGGAATCTATATATCCGATCTTCCGAAGAGTTTTACGATATTCGGTTTTACGGTCGCTTTTTACGGCTGCATCATCGGCCTCGGAATTTTGGGCGGCGTTTTGATGGCAGTCTATATGGCCAAAAAGACCGGTCAGAACCCGGACATTTATTGGGATTTTGCGATCTACGCGATTATTTTTTCCATCATCGGCGCAAGACTCTATTATGTCGCGTTCATGTGGGACAATTATAAGGACAATCTGTTGTCGATCTTCTATACAAGACAGGGTGGTCTTGCGATCTATGGTGCGGTTATCGCTGCGTTCCTGACGGCGGCCGTGTACTGTAAGGTGAAAAAAATGAGCGCCTTACTCCTGATCGATACCGGCGTGGCGGGACTCATCCTCGGACAGGCAATCGGCCGCTGGGGCAATTTCATGAACCGCGAGGTATTCGGTGAGTATACGGATAATTTCCTTGCGATGCGCCTTCCGGAAGCAGCGGTGCGTGCAAACGATATCTCTGAAAGTATTCGTGCGCATATGACACCGGGCACCAATTACGTACAGGTACATCCGACTTTTCTCTATGAAAGTCTTTGGAACTTCCTGATCCTGGCATTGATCATTGTGTATACGAAGCACAAGAAATTTGACGGTGAGATCATGCTTCTGTACCTTGCAGGCTATGGCATAGGGCGCTATTTTATCGAAGGGATCCGGACGGATACGTTGTTCATTCCCGGGACGACGCTTCCCGTATCGCAGGCACTTGCTGCGGTGATGGTTGCGGTGGCGGTGGCTGTCGATGTGATCGTACGGCTTCGTCTTAAGAAAAAACAGCAGAACGCTGCATGAAGCAATCCGAAGCAACGAAGCTTAAAAGAAAGCGGAGCAAGGTATGCCGAGAATTTGCGGGATTGAATATGAACTGAGCCGCAAGGCGGTCAAAAACATCAATATACGGATCAAACAGGACGGGCAGGTGTCGGTATCTGCCGGTCCTGTTGTTCCCTTATCGGCGATTGAGGCTTTCATAGCATCCAAGGCGGATTACATCAAACGTGTGCTCCGCTCATATGAAAAGCGCATGGAGGCACTCGAAGAAGCAAAAGAGTCAGGGATCCTGCCGGATCGAAACTACAGTGCCCCGGCAGTTCGGAGAGAAGCGCTCTCGTTGATGAGCGAGATCTGCGAAGAAGTCTATCCGCATTTTGCGCCTTACGGCGTCTCTTTCCCTGAGATCCGCATGCGCAACATGAAGACGCAGTGGGGGTCCTGTCGGCCGGCTGAGGGGATCCTGACATTCAATACGAAGCTTCTGGATGTGCCGAGACCACTTGCCGAGTATGTGGCGGTACATGAATTTGCACATTTCCTCCATCCCGATCACTCGGCCGCATTCTGGTCGTCCGTGGAATGCATTTTGCCGGATTATCGAAAGAGAAGAAAAGAATTAAAGCAATTTGTTCAACTATAAAATCGACTCCGAAACGCAAGCGCTTGTGCGCTTGTTTTTTTATACCCCAAAATCGTGGGAAGGCTGATGTTTACGCGCTTTTTTATAAAAAATGTGTTGCAAAAAAAATTAAAAAGAATTAAAATGATATCAGAAGTGGTGAAAAGTGGAAGAAAGTGGTTCAAAGTGGTGATTCACAGGACGCACATTCCGGCAGGTGACTTGTATGTTCATGGGCGAGTACAATCACACAATCGATGCCAAGGGCAGAGTGATCGTACCCTCCAAGTTCCGCGAAGCGCTCGGTGATGCCTTCGTTGTTACAAAGGGACTGGACGGGTGCTTGTTTGCGTATGACAACGCAGAATGGGCAGCGTTCGAAGAGAAGCTTAAGGGCCTTCCGATCACCAACAAAGACGCAAGACAGTTCGTTCGATTCTTCCTTGCGGGCGCTGCGGAAGCAGAAGTCGATAAGCAGGGTAGGATCCTCCTTCCGGGATCGCTCAGAGAATTTGCAGCATTGTTAAAAGATGTGGTTTTGATCGGCGTTGGAAGCCGTATCGAGATCTGGAGCAAAGAACGCTACGAAGGTACAGCGTCTTATGAAGACATGGATGCCATCGCAGAGCATATGGCAGACCTTGGACTTAGCATTTAACAGAGGATAAGAGATGGAGTTTAGGCACACCTCAGTCCTTTTAGAGGAAACGATCGACAATCTGAACATTCGCCCCGACGGGATCTACGTTGACGGGACACTCGGTGGCGGCGGGCATTCTTTTCACATTGCAGAGAAGCTTTCAGCCGGCGGACGCCTTGTTGGGATCGATCAGGATGATGAAGCGATCGAAGCGGCAACGAAGCGGCTTTTACCGTATGAAGACCACGTGACGATCGTCAGATCGAATTACCGGAACGTGAAGAAAGTTCTTACAGATCTGCAGATTGATGCGATCGACGGTATGATGCTCGATCTTGGTGTTTCCTCTTACCAACTGGACAATCCGGAGCGCGGCTTTTCCTATATGGTTGATACGGCGCTCGATATGCGGATGGACAGAAGACAGAGCCTGACGGCAGGCGATATCGTCAATAGCTTTTCTCAGCAGGAATTATTCCGGATCATCAGAGATTACGGAGAAGATAAATTCGCACAGAACATTGCAAAGCATATCGTATCGGCGAGAGAGAAGGCGCCGATCGAAACGACCGGACAGCTCAATGCGATCATTGATGCGGCGATTCCCATTAAGATGAAGAAGACGGGCGGTCATCCATCCAAGAAGACATTTCAGGCGATCCGCATTGCTTGCAACAAAGAACTGGAAGTGCTGGAGGATACGATCGATACAATGATCGATCTTTTAAAACCGGGCGGCCGGCTTTGCATCATTACCTTCCATTCTTTGGAGGACAGAATTGTTAAAAACGCATTTCGAAGGAATGAAAATCCCTGCATCTGCCCACCGGAATTTCCGGTCTGTGTATGCGGGAAAGTATCAAAAGGACGCGTGATCACAAAGAAGCCAATCCTTCCTTCGGATGAAGAGATGGAAGAAAATGCGCGATCAAAAAGTGCGAAACTGAGGGTATTTGAGAGGGGATAGGTCCATATGACCCAGAGAAGTCAAGGAAGACGAATCATGAATACGGATAATCGCCGGGAATACGTATATGGAAATACGGCCCGCGAATTGGATGTGCGCACTGCGATCCGCGAGAGATCCAGACGTGACCAGCTTCATCTGACACGTAAGAACCGTGAGCGTGCGAAGCTGATGAATCCGGGGTATGTATTGTTTCTGGCAAGCATGCTGGTTGTGGCCGGTTTTGTTTTGGCAGGTTATCTTCGGTTGCAGTCGGATATTACGACACGCATCAAGACAGTGTCGAGACTTGAAAGCCAGTTAAATGACTTGAGACTTTCCAATGATGAGGCGTATAATAGAGTCGTTAGCAGCGTAAATTTTGATAAGATCAAGAAGATCGCGATAGACGAGCTGGGCATGCGCTATGCAAGAGAAGGCCAGATCGTTGTTTATGAATCCGAAGGCAGCGATTATGTACGTCAGGTTGCCGATATTCCGGAGTAAGGTTAGGTACGGCAATTGAAGAATCAGGAATCCCAGAATCGTTTTACCCCTAAAATGCAGAAGAAGCTCGCAGTTCTTTTTTTCCTGGTGCTTCTGGCTTTTACGGGGCTGTCTGTGCGGCTTGCACTGATCAACAGGGATAACGGCGAACAGTATAAGAAACAGGTTTTATCTCAACAGCAATACGACAGCATTACGATCCCCTTTAAACGAGGGGATATTATTGATTGTAAGGGAACCAAGCTTGCAGTCAGTGAGAAGGTCTACAATATCGTGCTCGATGCCAAGCAGCTGACGGCTAAAGCGGAGTACCTTGAACCGACAATGAAGGCGCTCCACAGCATATTCGGTCTTGATGAGGCACCGATTCGCGCATTTCTGAAAGAGAATCCCACATCGCAGTATAATGTTTTGAAAAAGCAGCTGACCTATGACGAGATCAGTCCTTTTGTTGAGCTCCAAAACGATCCGGAGCAGGGCGCATATGTAAAGGGCATCTGGTTTGAAGAAGAGTACAGACGGACATACCCGAACGGGAACCTTGCTTCCGATGCGATCGGTTTTACCGGTAGGGATAATATCGGTTCGTACGGCATGGAAGAGTTCTACAACGATACGTTAAACGGCATCAACGGCAGGCAGTACGGCTACTTAAATGATGAATCGACATTGGAGCGTACCACAAAGGCCGCCATCGACGGCAACACGATCGTCTCCACGATCGATGCCAATATTCAGAGTATTGTCGAGAAATATCTTAAGAAATTCAACGAAGAACATAAAAACGCCGCCAGAGACGGGAACGGTGCGGTTAACACGGCCTGCATCATGATGCGCGTCAACACGGGTGAGATCCTTGCAATGGCAAATTACCCGAATTTCGATCTGAACGATACGAAGAATCCCCATCCTTTGCTCGGCAGTATCCTGCTTGACAAGGAAGGAAAGCCGACAGAAGAGATCATTACGGAAGAGACGCTGAAGACCATCGACGATGAGACACTTTACGCGAATCTCAATGCCCTTTGGAAAAATTACTGCATCAGCAGCAGTTATGAGCCCGGTTCGGTCGCAAAGCCATTTACGGTGGCGGCAGGACTTGAGAGCGGGCGGCTTACGGGCAATGAGACTTATTTTTGCAATGGTTCCTTGTGGTATGGCGGACATGAGATTCATTGCCATAACAGACTCGGCGACGGCCTTCTGACAGTAAAGCAGGCGGTAGAGAAGTCTTGCAACGTGGCACTCATGCAGATGGGTGATGCAATCGGTAAGAACATCTTCCTGCAGTTCCAGAATGCATTCAACTTCGGCCTCAAGACCAATATCGATCTGGCCGGCGAGACCAGGAACGATACGCTTGTATATAATTCACAGACGATGGGCGAAGCGGAGCTTGCCACATCAACATTCGGTCAGGGCTTTAATGCGACCATGATCCAGATGATCTGCGGTTTCTGTTCGCTTATAAACGGCGGTAACTACTATGAGCCGCATATCGTCAGCAAGATCGTGAGTCCGGACGGCGTCACCGTACGCAATATCGAGCCGCGTATCTTAAAGCAGACGATCTCACCGAGTACTTCCGATAAGATCATCGATTACTGCAACGGCGTCGTGATCGAGGGTACCGGTAAGACGGCGCGTCCTGCCGGTTATGCGATCGGCGGCAAGACGGGAACAGCCGAGATGGTACCGCGTAATAAGCGCAATTATCTTGTTTCCTTCATGGGATACGCGCCGGCAGATCATCCGGAGATTGCGATCTACGTGATCGTTGACAGACCGAATGCACCGCTGCAGGACGACGCAAAATTTGCCACCGGCATCGTGCGCAATATTCTGACGGAAGTATTGCCGTACATGAACTACTTTATGACGGAAGAACTTTCCGAGAAGGAAGAGACGGAGCTCGAAGAATCAGGTATTTACGACAGTATACTGCATAAAGCCGAAGAAGAGACGCCCGCAGAGGGAGACGCCGATAAGACAAAAGAAAAGCGGCAGGATGGCGCAGGAAACGGCGACGATAAGGAGAGTGTGGAAGTCATCAAGCCGGGTGAAGGCGGGCAGGAACTTTCCGAAGAAGAGAAAAAGCTTAAGGAGATGGAGCTTTCTCTGATCGATAAGATCAAGGGATATGCGGTCGATCCTGAGACAGGCTATCTTGTGGAGCCGGGGACGGGCGTATTGATTGATCCCAACACGGGAGCAGCCGTTGACGGTGCATCCTTTGAAAATGAGTAGTTTTTGACTATCTATAGGTGAACTGAAACGGGCATTCGTTCTTGACGGAATGGATGCCTTTATGCTACTTTTGTAGAATAAAGGGTTAAAGCATAAAAGCACAAAAGTTTGTGCGTGAAAGTGAGGACTAGAGAAGTGCCGGTAACGGATTTTTTGGAAAGAAATGCAAAGCTATACCGTGATGAAGTTGCGCTGGTTGGATTGAATCCCGATGAAAAGGATACAAGGCGTATTTCCTGGAAAGAATCTGACCTGATCCAGCCGACTTCTTTTACACCGTTCAGACGCGAGATCACCTGGGGCGTGTTTGAAGAAAAAGCGAACAGAGCAGCAAACATGCTGCTTGGCAGAGGGATTAAGAAAGGCGACAAAGTTGCAATCCTGATGTACAACTGCCTGGAATGGCTGCCCATTTATTTTGGAATCTTAAAGACAGGTGCCATCGCCGTTCCTTTTAACTTCCGATATGATTCGGATGAGATTTTGTACTGCGTGGAGCTGGCTGAAGTAGATGCGATCATTTTCGGATCGCAGTTCATCAGCCGTATGGAAGTGATCGCAGATAAAGTTGCAAAGGGACGGTTGATGATCTACGTCGGCGATAACTGTCCGGCATTTGCCGAGAGTTATATGGAGCTGGTTTCCGATTGCTCCAGCCAAAAGCCTGACATACCGCTTACGGACGATGACCTTGCGGCGATTTATTTTTCCTCCGGCACGACCGGTTTTCCCAAAGCGATCCTGCATAAACACAGAAGTCTTATGCAGGCTGCCGAGATGGAGCAGAAGCATCATGCAACAGGACGGAAGGATACTTTTTTGTGTATTCCGCCGCTTTATCATACCGGTGCGAAGTTTCATTGGATGGGGAGTCTCGTCGCCGGTTCAAAGGCAGTTCTCTTAAAGGGTACAAGACCGGAGACAATCTTAAAGACGGTATCGGATGAGCGTTGTACGATCGTCTGGCTTCTTGTGCCGTGGGCACAGGATATTCTGGATGCACTTGATCGGGGAGATCTCAAACTGTCCGATTATCATCTTGAACGGTGGAGACTCATGCACATCGGTGCACAGCCTGTTCCGCCTTCGCTTATCAAGCGTTGGAAAGAATACTTCCCGAATCACGATTATGATACCAACTACGGTCTTTCCGAATCGACAGGCCCGGGCTGCGTGCATCTTGGTATGGAGAATACACACAAAGTCGGTGCGATCGGTGTACCCGGTTATCGCTGGGAGTGCAAGATTGTCGATGAGAACGGGCAGGCGGTTAAGAATGGTGATGTCGGCGAGCTTTGCGTAAAGGGTCCCGGCGTTATGGAATGCTATTATAACGATCCGAAGGCGACCGCAGAAGTTTTGAAAGATGGCTGGCTCTATACGGGCGATATGGCGATGGTAGACGAAGATGGATTTATTTTCCTGGTAGACCGCAAGAAAGACGTGATCGTCAGCGGCGGTGAGAATATTTATCCTGTACAGATCGAAGATTTCCTTCGCCGCTATGATAAGATCAAAGACTGCGCTGTGATCGGCCTTCCGGACAGACGCCTTGGAGAAAAGACGGCGGCCATCGTGGAGATCAAAGAGGGTATGCAGTGTACGGCGGAAGAACTCGAAGACTTTTGCTTGGAGCTTCCTCGATACAAACGTCCGAAAGAGATCATTTTCCAAGAGATCCCGCGTAATGCGACCGGCAAGATCGAAAAGCCGAAGCTTCGTAAGATGTTCGGTGCAGATATGCTTGTTGCGCAGGAGAACAAGGGATGATCAAATTCCGTACAAGTCTTGTTTCTGTCTGAAAAATATCGTACAATGAATCAAAAGTTATTCATTGTTTAAAGAGGTAAAGCATGGAAGACAAAAGCGGATATCGCAAGGATCTCTATAAGGCGGTCCTCAAACTGAAAGATCTTGACGAATGCGAGAAGTTCTTTGAAGACATGTGTACGGTCACGGAACTCTCGGCGCTGGAGCAGCGTTACGCTGTTGCCACCCTGCTGATGCAGAACAAGGTATATGTGGACATTCTGGAGAAGACGAATGCCAGCACAGCGACGATTAGCCGCGTGAAGCGAATGCTTAAATACGGCACCGGCTGTATCTCCAAAGTGATCCAGAGAGTACTGGATGAGAAGTAAATACGTGTGAGTAAAAAAGCCCTCCGGCAACGCCGGAGGGCTTTTGACATGAGCCGCTAACCCCGTCCCCAAGAGCCCATTTTGTTATTCATCCAATGCTGTCAGCTGGCGTACACTTGCACGTTTGTTGTAGCAATCGAATGCGCCATCAACGAGTTCCTTGTCGGGAGCCTTGGTAAAGAGGCTGACGATCGGAACGATTACGATACCGGCAAGCATGGCGATCGCACCTGCGTTGATGGGGGATTTAAGCCAATCGGGGAAAGCGTCCTTGCAGATCATGTTGGCGATCATGAGGACGGTGCTGCCGATAAAGCAAACCCAACAGGATGCTTTGGATACGCGTTTGCTGTAGAGCGCATACATGAACGGTGCGAGGAACGCGCCTGCCATGGCACCCCAGGAGATACCCATGAGCTGTGCGATAAAGGTGATGCTGCTCTTGTACTGGATCAGTGCAAGGATAGAAGAGATCGCGATAAAAACGACGATCAAAAGGCGCATGCACAGCACTTGTGCTTTGTCCTTCATATCCTTGATGACATTATCTTTAATAAAGTCAATGGTCAGCGTTGAGGATGAAGCGATGACCAAAGAAGACAGCGTCGACATGGAAGCGGACAGAACAAGGATCACGACGAGTGCGATGAGGATCGGTGAGAGCCCGGAAAGCATCGCGGGAATAATCGCATCAAAGCCTTCCGTTGCAACATCCACGCGGTCAGAGAAAAGTCTGCCGAAACCGCCGAGAAAATAGCTGCCGCCGGCGATCACAAGTGCGAAGAACGTAGAGATCACGGTTCCGAGCTTGATGGACTGTTCATCTTTGATCGCATAGAATTTCTGTACCATTTGCGGAAGTCCCCATGTACCGAGCGATGTCAGGATGACAACGAAGCCGAGGTTAATAGGATCCGGTCCGAAGAAGGAGTTGAAAATGCCGGGTGTATCGGAAACGGAAGGATCGGATACGCGCGCCAGCGAATCGAGCGCCTGCATGAGACCGCCCTGCGTTTTCAGTACAGCAACGATGATCGTCACAATACCGAATAGCATGATGATACCCTGGATGAAGTCGTTGATCGCCGTTGCCATGTAGCCGCCGCTGATCACATAAACCGCTGTGAGAACGGCCATCAGAATGATACAAACGGTGTAATCGATATCAAATGCCATACCGAATAGTCTGGATAGACCGTTATAAAGCGAAGCAGTGTACGGGATCATAAAGATGAAGATGATCGCGGATGCACCGATCTGTAAAGGCTTGCTTCCAAAGCGCTTTGCGAAAAACTGCGGCATCGTTGCCGAGTCCAGATGTTGCGTCATGATACGGGTGCGCCTTCCCAGAATACGCCAGGCAAGGAGCGAGCCGATCGCCGCGTTGCCGAGACCTGCCCATGTGGCGGCAATGCCGTATTTCCAACCGAACTGACCGGCATAGCCGACGAACACAACGGCGGAAAAGTAGGATGTACCGTAGGCAAAAGCTGTCAGCCAGGGGCCGACACTGCGCCCGCCCAGAACGAAGCCGTTTACGTCGGTCGCATGCTTTCTGCAGTAAATACCGATGCCAATCAGCACGGCAAAATAAAGGATCAGTAGAATCAGTTTCATAGTTTCCCTCTCTTCGTACAGTTTTCTTCATTAAAGCGTTTACGCTTTAAACAACAAAAGCATACCATAGGAAAATATGCGCAGGCAACCAATTTTTCGAAAAGAGCAAAAATCCCTTTCTTCCTATTCGAGAATGCACTATAATATATGTTGATTTTTTATGGACTTTTGATAGTCAATCCGGAAGGAGATTATACATATGGTGCAACTCATTACGCGCGCATATCCCAATGTCTGCATGGCATTCGGCGCGTTTTTCGGCTTTCTTGTCACTTTTTTACTGACAAAATTTCTGATGCATAAGCTGCCGGCAGACGAGGGCAGGGACTTTGCCGTTGACGGAAAGCTTTCGAAGGGTAAGCCCAGAGGTGCAGGACTTTTGTTTGTGATCGGTTTTATTTTGACGGTGCTATTGTTCAGTCCGATCTTTCGCATGTCTTTCGGCTATATGGTCGAGCTTCTCATCTATCTGGTTCTGATATTCGTTGAGATGCTGACAGGTTATTTTGACGACCGTGCGACAAAGCCTTGGAGTCGTCTTCGCAAAGGACTTCTTGACTTTACGGTATCGGCGCTTTTGGCGTTTACCTATATATATTGCAACGGAACGACATTCGGATTCATGCAGTATCGGATCATCCTGCCGATCTGGCTGATGGCGATCATCGTGCTCGGCCTTTGCTTTGTCTCCATCAATGTAACGAACTGCGCGGACGGCGTGGACGGACTGTCCGGTACGCTTACGATCATTACATTGTTTGGCTTTTTGCTTGCCGACGATGCGTTTGTGAACATGCACGGATTCCGTTATCTTGTTGTATTCTTTATCGCATGTATTGCTGCGTATCTGTGGTATAATGCCGGCCCGAGCATTCTGATGATGGGAGATGCCGGAAGCCGAGCGATGGGGATTTTCATTTGTATTACGGCACTTAAGAGCGGACATATTCTGTTGTATTTCCCGTTTGCACTTGTACTTGCGCTGGACGGCGGTCTGGGCCTTTTTAAGGTTTCCATGATCAAGCTGACGAAGAAAAAGGATTTTCTCTCCTGCATTCGCACGCCGCTCCATGACCACGTTCGGAAGAACCTTACGGAGAACTGGAGCAATACGCAGTGTGTGACGCGCTTTGCGATGATCCAGCTACTGATTATGATCATGACGATCTATCTGTTTTGCAGATAGATATCCTGCGCAGTATGCGAGGAGTGATCCCGATCAATGGAATATTATGTTAACTAAGAAGGAAGGAACCTGTAATGGATTTTAAAAATACAACCGCGCTGGTAATCGGATGCGGTATCAGTGGTGTGGCGGCATCGAGGCTTCTCCGCCATGCCGGTGCAAAGGTGTACCTGTTTGATGGCAATGCAGAGCTTGATCTAAACGCTGTCGCAGAGAAGTTTGAAGAAGCTGAGCGCCCGGAGCTTTTGAAAGGTGAGTTGCCGGAAGCAATCAAAAACGAGATCACGCTTGTTGTGCCGAGTCCCGGCGTTCCGGTCGATACCGGACTTCCCGCAGAGTTCGCGGCTCGGAAGATCCCGCTTCTCGGTGAGATCGAGATGGGGTACCTTTTTTCAAAGGGACAGCTGATCGCAATCACGGGAACGAACGGGAAGACGACGACAACGGCGCTGACCGGTGAGATCATGAAGGCGCATTCAAAGAGTGTGTTTGTTGTCGGTAATATCGGAAATCCGTATACACTTGAGGCGGAGAAGACAACGGAAGATTCCGTTACGGTTGCGGAGATCAGCAGTTTCCAGCTAGAGACGATCGATTCGTTTAAGCCGACCGTGTCTGCGATCCTGAATATTACGCCGGATCACCTAAACCGCCATCACACGATGGAGAACTACGTTGCTGCAAAAGAGAGCATCATGAAGAATCAGGATGCCGGCAGTTTTTGCGTACTGAACTATGAAGATTCGTATACGAGGGCATTCGGTGAGCACTTGCAGGGTGTGAAGCCGCTCTTTTTCAGTACGGCGAGGGTACTTCAGGACGGATTCTGGGCGGATGACGAGGCGATCTTTTTTGCCGAAGGCGGTATCAGTATCGAGATCATGAAGATCCGAGAGATGATGCTCCTTGGCAAGCACAATGTTGAAAACGTAATGGCGGCCATGGCACTGACGCATGCTGTGGGTGTGCCGTTTGAGACGATCGTATCCGTTACGAAGACATTTAAAGCGGTCGAGCACAGGATCGAATATGTGGCGACCAAGAAGGGCGTTGCATATTACAACGACTCCAAAGGAACCAATCCGGATGCCGCGATCAAAGCGGTGGAAGCGATGCCGGGACCGACGATCCTGATCGGAGGCGGATATGATAAGCAGAATACTTATGATGAGTGGATCGAGAGTTTTGGCGATAAAGTGAAGCTTCTTGTTCTTCTCGGACAGACAAGAGAAAAAATCGCCGACTGTGCAAGAGCGCACGGCTTTACGAATATCGTGATGGCGGACAGCCTCGAAGAGGTTGTTCGGATCTGCGCCCAAAACGCAGTGGCGGGAGACTATGTCCTTCTTTCCCCGGCCTGCGCAAGCTGGGGCATGTTCCCTAACTATGAAGTACGCGGACGTATGTTCAAAGAACTGGTAGGCAAACTGGAGGATTGATCCTTGAACGGGAGATTTCGTAAAAAAGCGGATCATTATTTTGATTAC
Source organism: Lachnospiraceae bacterium (assembly GCA_024684675.1). Lineage (GTDB taxonomy): Bacteria > Bacillota > Clostridia > Lachnospirales > Lachnospiraceae > VSOB01. Next base: position 1,989 of record JAIKWO010000199.1, on the reverse strand, counting down.
AGTCTTCTTTTTATCGTGCTGTTTTTGCTCGGCTTCGGACTTCTCATGATCTATTCTACGAGTTCGTACGAATCCAGCATGTCTTATAATGACGAAGCATATTATCTGAAAAAACAGCTTCTTGCGACAACGCTTGGCGTGATCGTCATGATCGGTGTCGCCAATATGCCTTATCACTTCTGGGAACGTTTTGCAATCCCGGGATATGTGTTGTCGGTCGTTTTGATTTTTGCAGTTCTTTCACCGATGGGTGTTGAAGTAAAGGGCGCGAGAAGGTGGCTGGATTTCGGTATCGGTTTTCGTTTGCAGCCTGCCGAAGTCGCAAAGCTGTGCATGATCCTGTTTTTGGCAAGCATGGTTTGCAAGATGGGCAATTCGATCAAGAGCTGGAAAGGATTTCTTACCGTCTTGGGCGTTCCTGCGCCGATTGCTTTTTTTATCTGGAAGATCACGGATAACTTATCGAGTGCGATCATTGTTATGGGTATCGCTTTTCTGATGTTGTTTGTAGCAAGCCCTGAGTACAAGAAGTTTTTGGCAATGACACTTCTTGGAGCCTGCCTTGCGACCGTGATGGTTCTGACGATCGCACATGCGGATGCCGAGACTTTGGGTTTCCGCGGGGAGCGTGTACTGGCATGGCTTAATCCGGAAGCATACGCATCCGGCAAGGGCTTTCAAACGTTGCAGGCGCTATATGCGATCGGAAGCGGCGGGATCTTCGGTAAGGGGCTCGGTGAAAGTATGCAGAAGCTGGGGTTTATTCCGGAGGCGCAAAATGACATGATCTTTTCCATCATCTGTGAAGAGCTCGGTCTGTTTGGCGCAGCTTGCGTGATCCTTCTGTTTGTTCTGATGATTTGGCGATTCATGGTCATCGCGAACAATGCTCCCGATTTTTTCGGTGCGCTTTTGGTCGTCGGTGTGCTCGGTCATATCGCGATCCAGGTGATCCTGAACATCGCCGTTGTAACCAATGTGATCCCCAATACGGGAATCTCGCTTCCGTTCATCAGCTACGGCGGATCTTCCGTTTTGTTCCTTTTGACGGAGATCGGTCTCGTTCTGAATGTGTCCAAGTCGATCCGTTTTTCCTAACGGATGATGTGTGCGTATGAACAAGAAACTGATCATCTTTCTTTCTGCATTGATCGCGTCGTCTCTTCTTTTTCTCGTAGGATTTTTGATCCTGCATCACTATAAGGTGACGACCGTATACGTGGAAGGAAATATCCATTATACAAATGAACAGATCATCAAAATGGTGACGGACGGGCCTTTGGGTGACAATTCCCTGTATCTCCGCTTTAAGTACAAGGACAAAGGAATTGACAATGTGCCTTTTATCCAGACGATGAACGTTGAAGTGCTTTCGCCCGATACCATTCGCATCATGGTCTATGAGAAGGCGCTTGCCGGCTATATTGAACACCTTGGCAAGTATATGTATTTTGACAAAGACGGGATCGTCGTGGAAGTCAGCGAGAATATGACGCAGGGGATCCCGCTTGTAACGGGGCTTTCCTTTGATCACGTTGTATTGGGCGAAGTTCTTCCGGTTGAAGACCCGGTGATCTTTGAGAGCATTTTGGATATTACCAAGCTCATGAATAAATATTCGATCAGCGCGGATCGTATTGCGTTTGATAAAGCAAAGCATCAGACGCTCTGGTTCGGTGAAGCGCGCGTGAGCCTCGGAACCGGCGAGAACATCGGTGAGAAGGTCCTGAAATTGAAGAGCATTCTGCCCGAACTCAAAGGAAAAAAGGGACTTCTTCGCATGGATAATTACTCGGAAGAGATGAAGAATATCACCTTTGAATTGGATGACTGACATCCATTTTCGGACGGCGGAATCTTGAAAAAAATGGGCAAAAAAGCGGTTGCGTAATTAGACAAATGATAATATTATAAAGTATATGGATCTTTAGGGGACTATGAAGGAGGAAGTACCTTTGTTAGAGATTAAAACAAACGATGCTGATTCTG
>JAIKWO010000183.1 GCA_024684675.1 Lachnospiraceae bacterium | reverse complement strand
GGCATCGATCGTAACAACAAGGCGCGGTGCGCTTCGTGTGATGCCGGAGCCTGCAGAGATCACGGCACTGACCGGTATGGACGAAAAATGATCCGGCCGCTCTTTGCTGATCTTGGAAAGAGCGGCCGGACTTCAGATCGTTTGGATGAATTCCGAGATATAGTGGAGCGCCGCACCTGCTGCAATGGATTCATGCTTGTAGGTACACATCTTGATATAGTCCGCGTTGGAATCAAAGGTGCTGATTTTGAGCGCACGCTTACGGATGTCGTCCATATAAGGCTCTAAGTACGCGCCGACATAGCCGCCCAAAATGACGTCGCAGTCGAGCACCGCACGCACGATATTGACGGTGGAGGCGATGTAATCAAGATACCGGTTCCAGTTATCCAGAATTTTCTCATCCTTTGTGGTTGCGAGGTTGGCAAAATATCCTTCCAGATCGTCCTGCGAGAGATTCGTTGCCGCCAGATAGGGATCAACGCACCCGTACTGCCCGCAGTAGCACTGTCTTCCCTGCGGCACGAGCGTGATGTGTCCGACTTCGGCAGAACGGAAGTTATTACCCGAGTATACCTGTCCGTTGATGATCATCGCACCGCCGACGTTGTTGCTGAGCATGATGTAGAACGTGTTCTGGATGTCTTTGTTGACCCATTTTTCCGCAAAGCAGGAAGCTTTCGCGTCGTTAAACATCACGATGTCGTATGGAATGAATTTGCGGAACATATCATAGGTATTCTCTTCGAATTCCATAATCCCGCTGTAGAAAACGGTGCGGTTATCGCTCTGAACGAGTGCCGGAATGCCGACACCGACACCGAGGATCTTGGATTCGTCAATCTTACGCTCTGCGATAAACTCTTTCAGAAGATCCCCAACCTGTTTAAAGTATGCGTCATTGTACTCGAATACGAGGTAGTTGCGCTTAAACGAGATAATCTTGCCGTTTAAGTCGACAACTACGCAGGATACGTGATGCTTTGTAATGTCGAGCCCCAGCGCCACCTTGGCTTCCGAACAGAGGGAGTAGGTAGTCGCCCTTCTTCCGCCTGTCTGGCCGCGCGAGCCGCTGACTTCGATGAGTCCCAATTCGGACAGATAATCGATATTCTTGGTCACGGTCGGAAGCGTCAGGTTCAGGGCCGATGCCAGATCCTGCTTGGTTGCGTCCGGATGACTTAAGAAATAGGAATAAATGTTTGAAGTATTGAATTTTTTGAGGTTAAAATCAAAATTTGCCATGTCTCTCTTTCCATTTGGTTCGCTCTGCAAGTTTGCCGGAATGGATCAGATTTATGTGAAAAAAATTTATACTTCACCTACAATACTATCATACTCCATATTGGGGAGTATTGTATACTGTTTTTTATCCGTTAACGAAAACCGTTTTCCTAATTGCATTGCGAAATGATATCTTGCATATCGTACCACACACCGTCTAATGCATCAATCACTTTTTTATACAATTGATACTTCTTTTCGTAGTCGTCATGTGCCCACTGACGAGGCTGGATCGCATCATTGATGCGGCACATATGTGATGCCGCATCGCCGACACTTTCGTAATCGCCTACAGCGGCGGCGATTGCGACGGCACAGCCAAGTGCGCCTGTTTCCCCAACATCAACTGTCTCAACCGGAAGATTCATAACATCCGCAAACATTTGCGTCCACGCTTTTGATTTCGCTACGCCTCCGGCAAGACGGATAACAGCATTTTTCTTTTCCCTGGTGTTCAGCAGGCGATCCAGGTGCCACCTGTGGGAATAAACGATTCCTTCGTATACGGCACGCAGCATATGATGCCTCGTGTGCGAGGCATCAAGTCCGATGAAAGCCGCGCGCGCCAGCGGATTTACGTTGCTGGCGGTTAGGAAGGGTAAAAAGATGGGAACGAAGTCCTTGGGTTCGAACTCCTCACACCAACTGTTCATGATGTCATAGATATTGCGGCCGGATTCCTCGGCCTCTTTTTTTACCTCGGGCAGGATCTGGCGGATGAACCACTCGTTGTTTCCTGCGCTCGTCGGGCTTGACTCTTCGATCAGATAGTAGCCGGGCAGGCAGAAGATCGAGTTCATCTGCACGCTGCCGTCCAGAACGGGCGTCTTGCGAGGGTACTCGTTGATGCTCCATGTGCCGGCGATCATACAGATGTTCTCGGCATCCGTTACGTTTACGGCAAGTGCACATGCATTGATATCGAACATACCGCCGATGACAGGTGTGCCCTCTTTTAAACCGGTCGCAGCGGCCGCTTCCTTGGTGATATGACCCGCGATATCGGTGGATAAGCAGATGGGCGGAAGTGCATCCCACAGCTTTTCGATACCGAAGAGCTTTAAGAGTTCCTTGTCGAAAGATGCCGTATGCAGGTTCATAAGCCCCGTTCCGGAATAGTCCGTGATCTCGGCTCTTGCTTCGCCTGTCAGGCGGAAACGAACGTAATCCTTACATTCAAAGATCCATTCGATATTGTCGATTGCTTCGGGCTCGTTGTCCCTGATCCATGCTAGCAGACAGATAGGCTGGCAAGCCATGATGTGCTGCGCGGAAAGTTCAAATGCTTTTTCCTCTGTGCCGTCCGCTTTCCAATCGGAATAGTATTTCCATGCACGGTTATCGGAGGAGATGATGCCTCTTCTTACCGGATGGCCGTCTTTTCCCCAAAGGTATAAGCCTTTTCCGTGGCCGCAAAGGCCGACGCCGGCGATATCCGCCGGATCAATATTGTTTTTCTCGATCAGACCGCGGATCACGGCGCAGTTGTCGTCCCACATCTGATCCATATCGCGTTCCACAAAGTCAGGGGCGGGCGTGATGGCAGCGGTTGCAATGCTTTCAACCGCTACCTGCTCGCCTTGTTGTGTGAACAATGCCGCTTTTGTATTGGTCCCCCCATTATCTAACCCCAAATAGTATTTCATGCGATCTCAATAACTCCTTTCTTGAACTGATCTTCCATAAAGTGTCTGGCTTTTGTAATGTACTCTTTCCAGTTCATGCCGTCCTGATACCACATTTCCATCATGTACGGTCCGGCATAGCCGAGTTTTTCCAGAATGCGGAGCTCTTCCGCAAAGTTGACACATCCTTCGCCGAATGTGACGCATTTGAACTGTCCCGGGAAGGTAGGTGTTACAGCCAGAGTATCCTTTAAATGTACACCAACGATCTCGTGGATGCCGATCTTGAGCTCGGTCGGAACATCGTTCCCCCATGCGGTCAGGTTGCCGAGATCCGGATAGACCGTAAACCAGGGAGACGGGATCTCTTCTTTATAGCATTTGTATCTGGAGATGCTGCTCATAAGCTTGGTGTCCATGATCTCCATGGCGAGCATTACCTGATACTTCTCTGCAAGACGTGCCGCGCTTCTGAGCCCTGCGAGAAAATAGCGCAGGCTTTCTTCCGTTGATTCTTCATAATATACGTCGTAACCGGCAAGCTGGATAACGCGGATCCCGAACTCTCTGCAGAAGAGGATCGCCTTCTCTGTAAGCTCGTGTGCTTTCTGGCGTACATCAGGATCTTTGCTTCCATATGGAAAACGGCGGTGGCAGCTAAGGCACATCGAGGGGATCTGAACGCCCGTTTTCTCGATCGCTTTATGGAGCGCTTTCTTTTCTTCATCGCTCCAATCAAGACGCGCCATTCTTTCATCTTTTTCATCAATGGATATTTCTACATAATCATATCCGAGGTCTTTTGCAGCCTGCAGGCGCTCTTCCCAATTCATTTCCGGCGGGAGCGCTTTCTCGTACAGGCCAAGCAAATGCTTTCCTAACATGGTTTCCTCCTAAGTGTTTCGTTTGTTTCTATTGTTCTTCATATATCAATTCAATGAATTTGTTATCCATTTACTAAAATAGATTAACAAAACGCATTTATATAATTTACGTTAACACAAGCCGTTCAAAGAATGCAATTCCGTATTTCACAGCAAAAATGACAAAAAATATCATTAGAATTTATACATTTTGCCGAAAGTATGCGAAAAAACAAAAAAATAGCATGTTCAAGTTGACAAGCAAAAACACGAGTGCTAATCTCTGTTTAGAAATTCGTTATAGAAAACGGCTTTACATAATGAGCCAACAAATGTCATTCCACTTTTCTTAACGCTAATTTCGACAAGGTACAAATCAATATAGGAGGAAATGATAATGGCAGCAAGAGGGAGTATCCCGAAGACGATGAAGGCGCTCGTTGCTTACAGCAAAGACGACTACAGACTGGAACTTGCTTATCCCACCCCTGAATGTGGACCGGATGACATCATTATCAAAACAGAAGCATGCGGCATCTGTGCAGGTGACTTAAAATGTAGTCACGGCGCTGCAATGTTCTGGGGCGATGATGTACAGCCTTCGTGGGTTAAGCCGCCTTTCATTCCCGGACACGAATTCTACGGAACCATCGTGATGATGGGGGAGAATGTGGAAGGGTATGAACTTGGCGATAAAATCACGGCAGATCAGATCGTGCCCTGTGGAAAGTGCCGTTTCTGTAAAGACGGTCACTACTGGATGTGTCAGCCGCATGATATGTACGGCTTCATGTCCTACACAAACGGCGGTATGGCAGAATATGTAAGATACGGAAAGACATCCGTTATCTCCAAACTCCCGAAGGATATGCCGCTTGAGAAGGCAGCACTGGTTGAGCCGTATGGCTGCTCCAAACATGCAGTAGACAGAGCGGAGATCACCAATGAAGATGTAGTTGTAATCTCCGGTGCCGGCACACTCGGTCTTGGAATGATCACATACGCTAGAATGAAGAACCCGAAGAAGCTGATCGTTCTGGATATGCAGGAGAACCGCCTCGAGATGGCAAAGAAATTCGGCGCGGATCTGGTATTCAATCCCGGCAAGTGCGATATCGACAAGGAGATTAAGGCACTGACAGACGGATACGGATGTGACATCTATATAGAAGCAACAGGGAATCCGGCAAGCGTTATTCAGGGTCTTACAATCATCAGAAAGCTCGGTACATTCGTAGAGTTCTCCGTATTCAGCAAGGAGACAACGGTTGACTGGTCGATCATCGGTGACCGCAAAGAGCTTGACATCAGAGGTGCACACTTAAGCCCGTACGCTTACCCGTTCGTAATCGAGAATATCATGAACGGCAACCTCAAGACCGAAGGCGTGATCACCACGGTTCTTCCGATCGAAGAGTGGGAGAAGGGATTCGACCTGGCATCCGGACGTGAAGGTGACTTAAAAGTTGTGTTAAAATTTGACTAAAAAGAATACAATGGAACTTGTGTGGGGTTATTGCACAATCAAATCGCGTGAATGGCTGTAAAGCCTTCATAAATATTTCCAAAGGGGAAAACATTTCATACAAAGAGAAGGAGGATCGTATGAGAAAGGTATTGGCACTAACGATGGCGGCTGCCATGGTAGCAGGTACTCTCGCAGGTTGCGGGGGAAGCGCTCCTGAAGCGGCAGCAGACAACGCGGCAGCGCCCGCAGCGGCAGAAGCAGCAGCACCCGCAGCAGAAGCAGCGGCACCTGCAGCAGAAGCATCCGGCGATTTTGACTGGAAGAAATTCGACGGCGAAGAGATCACTGTTCTGTTCAGTGAGCATACATATGCAGACGCTGTAGAAGAAAAACTGGGTGAATTCACGGAAAAGACAGGCATCAAAGTTAACTATTCATCCATGCCGGAAGGCAACTACTTCGAGAAATTGAACGTAGAGCTTTCCAGCCACTCCGGTTCCATCGACGTATTCATGACAGGTGCATATCAATCATGGGAATACGCAACAGCAGGTAACCTCGAGCCGCTTGAGAACTTCATCGGCACAGATCTGACAAGTCCTGAGTGGAAATATGACGATTTCATTCCGGCAGTTATCGACGCTCTGAAATGGGATTGCGTTCCCGGACACTCTGTAGGATCCGGCTCTCAGTGGGCACTTCCTATGGGCTGGGAAGTTAACATCCTGACCTACAACAAGAAGATTCTTGAAGCTAACGGCATTCAGCCTCCGAAGACAGCAGAAGAGCTGCTTGAGGCTTCCAAGAAGCTGAAAGAATTCGACGGCAGCGGTACCTACGGCCTTGCAGTACGTGGCCTTCCTGATTGGGGAACCATTCACCCTGCTTACATGTCCATGTACTCTACATGGGGTGCTAAAGACTTCGAAATCGAAGACGGCAAGCTTGTAAGTAAGGTTAACTCTCCTGAGGCAGTTGCTATGACAGAATACTGGGTTGACCTGGTTAAGAATGGCGGCGCTCCTCAGTGGGCTACATATGGTTGGGAAATGTGCGGTGCTGACCTCGGCGCAGGTAAAGCAGCTATGATGTGGGACGCAGACAGAGGCGGTTACACACAGAACACACCGGGTTCCTCCAACGAAGCCGGCAACATGGCATTCGGTATGGTTCCGTATCCGGAAAAAGCAGGCAAGACAGCAGCAGACATGAAGTCCAACCTTTGGGTATGGTCTATGGCTATGAATGCTGACTCTGCTAAGAAGGAAGCTGCTTGGTACTTCATGCAGTACTTCACAAGCCCCGAGTTCATGCTCTGGTCCGGCGTTGAGAAGGCTTGCACGGATACTCCTCGTACTTCCGTACTCAACAGTGACGCTTACAAACAGTCCGTAGCAAATGCAGAAGGTTACTACGAAGCATTCTCCACAATTTCCAAGAATGCAAG
>JAIKWO010000179.1 GCA_024684675.1 Lachnospiraceae bacterium | reverse complement strand
GACCGTCTTCCGCCGTATCTACCGTAAGCCCCGCATCCTTTAAGAATTCTTCCGCAATCTCGCGGTTCAGTTCATTATCTTCAACCAGAAGTACTTTGATTCCGGTAAGATCATAGGCTCCCATCTCTTCTTTTCCGGAAGCATCCTCTGCTTCCACGATCGGAAGCTGCAGGGAGACGATGTATTCCGAACCTTCGCCCTTTCTGCTTTTTGCCGTGATCGTACCGCCCATCATCTCAACAAGACGCTTCGTGATGGCCATTCCAAGTCCGGTTCCCTGAATACCGCTGATCGTCGATGTCCGTTCACGTGAAAATGCATCAAATACATGCTCTACGAATTCTTCATCCATTCCGATCCCGGTATCCTTACACGAAAATGTCAGATGCGAAAGCCCATCCGATCCTTTCGTCGTATCTTCAAAAACGCGAATTGTCACGCGCCCGCCCGGTTCCGTGTATTTAACGGCATTGCTGCCGATGTTCAAAAGGATCTGGTTGATCCGAAGCACATCCACCGTAACAAGATCGTGTACCACATCCGTCTCGAATTGAAGTGACAGGTCATGCTTCTTTGCTTCCTGTCCAAGCATGATTTCCAGTTCTTCCATGATCTGCCCGATCGAATGCGTTTCCGGCGTCAGCGTGACAGCGCCGCTCTCGATCTTGGACATATCCAATACATCATTGATCAGTGACAAAAGATGTCTGCCGGATAATTCGATCTTATCAAGCGCATAATCAACCTTTCCGCCATCCGACGGATCCTTTCTGGCCAGCGTAGCAAACCCGAGGATCGCATTGAGCGGTGTTCGAATATCATGCGACATGCTGTTTAAGAAGTGACTCTTTGCCTCATTCGCCTTCTCTGCATTTAAGAGCGCTTCCTCAAGTTTGAGTTTATATCGCCTTTCTTTGTTCAGCACTTCCTGCAGGAGCACCTTGTTCCCACGCTCTTCTTCCACGATCTTCTGCTGCATCGCGATCAGTTCGCTCGTCTCCTGCTCTTTCGTAATATCAATGTAAAAAGCATAGATCATGCGCGTATCGGACTCATCCTGCATAACGCGTGCATTCATGCTGAGCAGCTTCCTGCCGCCTCCTTTACAATTCATGTAAAGACGGATCGTAAAGCCTTCTTCCCCTCTATCCAGCGCATCACGCATCCTACGTGCCGCATCCGTCCGGTCTTCCTCAACGATCGCACCGAGCGCATTGCCTTTGCTCTCCCTTAAGAACTCATCCACCGTATATCCCAAAAGGCGCGGAAGTTCCTCTCTTACATACCGGAACGTAAACCGTCCGCCGCATTCCATCAGGGCAAAGCCGCCCGGCATGGAACTCAGGATCGTTGTCATTTCTTTGTTTTTCTCCGCCAGCGAATCACGCAGCTCCTTTAAAACACGGTTCTCTTTATTCAGCTTTTTGGCACGGAGTTCGTTCTCAACCACATCCGTCTCGTTGCGATTTAGGATATATGCAACCGTCTGCCCACCTTCGTTCACGACATGCACGTTGCTCGAATCCCACTCATATGTGTCATCTTCCGTCATTGTTTCCGTATGAAGGCGCGTTTTAAAGGCAATGCTTGCCACATCACCGGGCTCCAACTGCGGAACCGTCTCGAGATAAAATTTGCGAACCGCCTCTACATCATGCGGATGCAACGTATTAACAAAAGCATGCACAAGGCTGGGCCAGTCGCCGATGCCCAGAATTTCCGTATATGCACTGTCAGGTGCGGAAATGTGCCAGAATCTTCCTGTTTGAATCTCCACCTTCAGGAACATGTTATACTGATCCGTCATCATTGCCGCCAGTGCATTGCGCACTTTAATGCCGGCCTCTTCAGCCTGCTGCTTATCGTGCATAACGCGATTGAAGCGCCGGCGCGCCGCGCGCGCCCTGCGAAGGCTGTCCGCTGCTTTGATCTTCTGTTTTTGATATTGGAAAAAGAGCACAAGAAGAGAGCCCAGGAATCCCAGGCATATGATAGTCGAAATAATCGAAAAAGCTGATTCGAACATAAAAGCTCCCCCTTTTGTCCGAAAGCACTCCTCTTATCGACAGGATCAACGAATGTGATCCACAAGATCCATTGGTTTATTCAAGATCAGATCCGGCGCCGTAGCCTTGCCGAATCCGTATGCGGCATGCGCAAATAAAACGCCGGCTTCACGTGAGGATGACTCATCCAGAAGCGTATCCCCGATATAGATCGGGTTCTTCAAACCGTTCTCGTCCGCAATCCGACGTATATTGTCAGCCTTCAAAAGACCGGTGTCGGCCGGGCACAAATGCCCCTTGAAATAAGGCGAAAAGTCCGTTTTTTCAAGCATCAGTTCAATATAGCCGGCCTGACAGTTGCTGACGATAAAAAGCGGACGCTTTGCACTTAAAACACGAAGCATCTCTTCCAGTCCATCATAAACGCGGCCGGGCTCGTTCCGTAAAAAGTCATGTTCATATTGAAAACATCTTTTCGCAACACGATCTCTTGTCTCTTCCGGCTCATCCGGCAACACGCGTTCCATGATCGCTTTCATGGGGAGACCGAAAAGTCCGCGAAGATCATCTGCCGTAACATGGCAGTATCCAAGTCCTTCCTCCGCCAGTGCTTTGTTCCATGCTTTTTGCACCACTTCGGTGGAGTCCCAGATCGTCCCGTCCACGTCAAAAATGACGCCGTCTATATCTTTTATCATACTACTGTTTTACTCCGTTTTCTTTATGCCGCGCTTCTTTCATTTTGTACAGCTCGCGATCCGCGGCATCCACGAGTTCTTTTACGCTGGTGATCGCGCCATCATAACATGCATAGCCGATGCTGACACGCAGCACATACGGCTTGTTGGCCGCACGCCCGCTTTCTTCGATCGACTCGATTATTTCACGCTTCATCCGTTCGATCTCATCGGGACTCGTCATTTCATGAACAATACAGAATTCATCGCCGGCATAACGCGCAAGAAAACTGTTCATTCCCTTACAGTATCTCTTCAGGCAGTTCGCAACAAGGATAAGCGCCGCATCGCCTTCCGTATGGCCGTACCCGTCATTGATGTTTTTAAAACCATCCACGTCCAGCATAAAGAAATACAGCCGCCCGACCATTCCTTCCTGATGGATAAGACTCTCAAGATATGGAATCAGTTTGTTTCGATTGTTGAGCTGTGTCAACGGATCCAACGAAATCTTCTGCTCCTGCGTTTCCAAATGAAGCGATAAAAGCGCAAGCATCAGTCCGGCCGGAACAAACGGAATATTGGGATAGATCACTTCAAGGACAGTTGCAATGATCGGGAAAAGCGCAAATCTGACAAGTTGCCTGAACTCCGTCGACATTGCATAAGAACGTGCGGTAAGCGATCGGAAAAATGCATGTCCCACCGTAACTCCCGCATAAGCGTATGTCATGGCAAGGAACGGCATGTAATACGGTCCACGCACGTATGTATTGTTCATATCGATATAGAAGAAGAATCCTGTCCAGTACGTCGAAATGATCAGTCCGAACATAATGTAAAGCGGAATCCTGAAAAACGAATGGGCGCGCATATTGTACTGAAGCCGACCACCCATCGAAAACTCAGAATAGCAGAACCAGCAATATGCCACAAATGCGCTGATCATGTAATACAGAATATTGATTACACAATTGGCTTCTCTCGTAACCGGCATACGACCGCTTTCAATCACTTTCCACACAAGATCAAACAGCGCCAACCCGATCGAGCCCAGATAGAGCCGGATGATCAGGATCTGCTTAGCCTGTTTGTCCGCATTGGTAACGGAATGCAACAGCAACAAAGCAAGTACGATTATGACAACGAGATCAATTTCGGCGTACAGAGCGAGTTCCATTGTTTTCTACCCTCTATGTCGGCGTGCGTAGTTCATAGAATACAGGACAGGCAGGATCACCGCAGCGATCAGCAGGATCGTAAAGATCGCCGTCCCATTCTTATCTCCTCTCATAACAAAAGCATTCACACAGATCAGTATCGCACAAATAATCCATAGCTTACCGGCACGTCTGTGTGTTGCTTCCCAGTTTTCTTCGCTTCGAAGCGTCCAGGGAAGCTTATATCCGATCCTGGTCTCGCGCGAACAATGCGGCATAGCAAGTCCGACTGCTGCAAAAAGTAGTCCCATCGAAAGCTGCATCAACAGCGATGAATCGATCGGAAACCCAAGTGCCCTGCCATATACATCCACATATACCAGCAAAGACACCGCCGGGCAGATCCATTGAAATAGCGACGCGGCGACCTCAGCCTTTTCGGCCTTTTTAGCCGATACGCGCAGCGAGCTTAAAAGGTGTGCGACCAGAATAAAAAGCGGGATCGCAAAAACAACAAATCCTTTTTCGCTGTAATTCTTAATCTGACCGTTCAGATCGAAGGTAGTCGGGATCTGATCCGGCAATCTTGACCATAGGATCGCGCCGACCGGCATCGGCAAAAGAACGGCAGCCGATGACACCAGTGTCAGAACCAGGTCTTTCTTTTTCATAAATCCTCCCGCTTCCCCATGGAAGCATTATAACCTATCACGACGTTTTCGAGTACCCCTGTGAAGGAATTTGTCTGCAAATTTCCAATCAAGCTCGTTCTTCCATAAAGCAGTCACCGCACCGTCCGTACGGATAGTTCCAAGGGAGCTCGCAGCCGCAGATCTTGCATTTTCTGGTCTCAAGCCTCTGCGTCCGAAGAAGTTCAATGATCCGCGCAGAGCAGTCCCGCTTAAGTGCCACGATATCAGGCAGTCTCCTGCGATGATCGAACTTCCGAAGATATGCATACATAACATCATATTTCAGATATAAATCTTCAAGCTGTGCCATTGAATACGTATCAAGCTCATCATCAAACGGCACAATATTCTTTTCGATCACATCGTCAATCTGCTGCTCCATATCGGGAGCCTTCTCCTGTTCAATGATCGCGAACGATGTCAAAAGTTCCGTCAGAAACGATTTACCAACGCGGAAACCGATCATAATGAGATCATAGAGAAGCTTCTTATCCTCTACATGCTTTTCCAAAATATGACAAAGCGTGATCTCCTCGGCATAATCCGATTTTGCATAGATATTCTGAAACTCGATCTCGGACCAACGCTGCAGGATCTCCGATAGCGGCATATCCAGATAGATGATACTCTCCGGAATCCCAACACGTGCCGTGTGTACGAGCGGAACCGGCTGCTCCACAGCTTTCTTGATGCCGAATGCGCGATATTCCGATGTATAGTATCCGACATCGAAGATACCACGTCTGCCGGCGCGTCCCGCGATCTGTTTGATCTCACTGACGGTCAGCGGGCGCCTCGTCTCACCGTCGAATTTCCTCGTCTCCAGGAAGACGATGCGCTTAATCGGCAGATTAAGCCCCATACCGATCGCATCCGTCGCCACAACAACCGATGTCTCGCCTTCAATAAAGCGCTTTACTTCGTTCATGCGCACGTCGTACGGAAGGTTTCCGTAGATCATGCTGGCTCTGATGCCGTATTTCTGCAGTTCCGCCGCAACAGAGATGACCGATTGCTTGGAGAAAACGATGAGTGCATCCCGGTCTCGCACGGAAGCCGGGAAACGGAAGCGCTCTTCTCCGTCAAATTTCAGCTTCGTTGCACGTTCATTGTGCATGATCGTATAAGTGTCGCCGCACTCCGTAATGATCGCCGTTACAAGATCTACGCAGGATTCATCGGAACAGATGTGCACTTCATTGGCGCATACGCCAAGCACGGCACGAAGCCATGCGCCGCCTCTTTTTTCATCGGCGATCATCTGACACTCGTCAATAACAGCCACATCAAACAGATCCATCACGTTGAGCGTCTCGATCGTTGCGGAAAAATGCTCCGCACCCTCAAGCATGATCTCTTCTTCGCCCGTGATCATACTGCACGGTACGCCCTCACCATTCATGCGATCGTACAGTTCATATGCCAGAAGTCGAAGCGGTGCCAGATAGATTCCGCGATTTGCCTGCTTTAAGACCTGCAGCGCATCATATGTCTTGCCGGAGTTGGTCGGACCGACATGAAGGACAAATCGGCGTTTCATCTTGCGCGCCAGCGGATAGAGGTCCGGCATGCGCTTCGGAAGCGTTTTGATGATCATGCCCTGTCGACGATCCTCTTCCTTCATGATCATATGCTGAAGTGACCGAAAGCCCGCATGATCCGTAATCTCATTGTAAAAAATATTACGTGCCTCGAGTCTGATTCGCTGATACAGTTTACGATACTGCGACTTAAAGAGCGCCTCGAACATCGACCTGTTGTTTTTGGCAAACTCGGCAAGTTCGGGCACAAGTGTCATGATCTGCTCGCGGCAAAGACTTCCCGGGCTCTTTTCATGCTGCCAAAAACACGATTTACCGACAGCACTCTCGTTAAGAGGAATATTGCTACCCGTACCATCAAACTCACGCCATAAAAGATCTTCCAGGGATTTTCGCGCAAGCAGCGGACGAAGGTCATCATAAGACCACTCCGGGAATGTGTATTGTTTCAAAAAAGGAGCAACGGACGCACAGCTGAGCGTGATCAATTCACCGGCATATTTTGCCACCGATGATTTCATCAGCGCACCGTAGTCTCTCCTGCCTCCCTTATGTCTTCTGGGTCTGCTCATATCTTACTGATTTCTGTTCCTTTTATTTTCAAGTAAACGGACATAACATCCATGCCTATCATTATATCTGAATACGGCATGAATGAAAACAAAAAACTCCCGTGCCGCCGGCACGGGAGTCCGTCATGTAAAACGTTATTTCTGTTTGCTGTGTACATAAGCAGCAAGTACTTCAGGATAATTGCCGATCACACCGTCAACATCCCATTCATACAGCTTCTCGAATGCGCCAAGGTCATTGACAGTCCATACGTTAATGCCAACGCCGTTGTCTTTGCACTCCTTAACAGCTTCGTCGCTTAAAAGCTCCCAATCGGGATGATAGTACTCAAAGCCGTACTTCTTGCCGTAGTATCCTGCATAGGTAAGCGCATCATTCTCGATCAGTGCGCCAACAGGGCACTCCGGAAGGAACTGTTTCATCCGTACGATCGAAAGATGATTGAAGGAGGAAAAGAGCATCTTCTTTTCCAATTTATACTTCTTGACCATCTCCGTGACTTTCTCTTCAATCTCCGGATAATATACGATACTTGTCTTCAGCTCGACATTTGTGATGATATCGAGATCCTTGCACCACTGGCAATACTCATCGAATGTCGGAATCTCCTGAAAGCCCCATTTGCCGTCTTTGATCTTGCCCGCATCGAGCTTCTTAAGTTCTTTCAGCGTCAGATCCTTGACCCAACCTTTGCCGTCGGTCGTTCTGTCAACGGTCTCATCGTGGATGATCACGATCTCGCCATCTTTGGAAAGCTGCACGTCAAGCTCAATGCCGTCTGCACCGACCTCAACCGCTTTCTTGAATGCCAGCATAGTGTTCTCTGGATATTTTCCGCTGTATCCTCTGTGTCCGTATACTTTCATGTTTTAAACGCCTCCTTCACAGATTAACCGAAGATCAGGTTCGGCAGGAACATGGAGATCGGCTCGATAAACGTTACAAGAAGCAGACCGATGATCTCGGCAATGATGAACGGGAAGCATTCCTTGACGAAGTCTCCCAGTTTACACCCCGTGATCGACATACAGGTAAACATCATCGACCCGAACGGTGGTGTCAGACCACCGATCATGATATTAACGATACACATCGCGCCGAAGTGGATCGGGCTGACGCCCAGCTGCGTTACAACCGGGATCAGAAGGGGAGCAACGATGATCAGAGCCGCACCGCCTTCAAGGAACATACCCATGACAAGCAGGAGTACGTTGACCATCATCAGCATGAGATACTTGTTGGTCGTGATGCCGAGAAGAAGCTCTGTCAGCATCTTCGGGATATTTTCCCATGTCATATAGTAGCCGAATACGGAAGCCGCCACGATAACGAGGATAACGGTCGCCGTACCGTCGATCGTCTCTACGAAGATCTTGGGAAGGTGCTCCCACTTAAGACCCTTGTAGATAAAAATACCGACAAGTGTGCAGTAGAATACAGCAAATGCGCCGGCTTCGGAAGGTGTGAAGACACCGATCCTGATACCGAGTACGATACCGAGCGGGAACAGAAGGGCCCACAGGGATTCCGCACACGTCTTTACGATCTCAACAAAGGATGCTCTCTTCTCGCGTGTCGGAAGATATCCTCTCTTCTTCGAGATAAAGTGAACGGAGATCATCAGACAGGCAGCGATCGTAAAGCCGGGCAGATAAGCTGCCGCGAACATCTGCGCAACGGACACCTGTGCGATCAATGCATAGATGATCAAGTCGATTCCGGGCGGGATGATCGGTGTTACCGCAGAGGAAGCAGCCGTGATCGCTGCAGAGAATCCTTTGGAGTAACCACGCTTCTCCATCTCGGGAACGAGCATCTTACACTCCATAGCCGCATCCGCATTGGCAGATCCGGATACACCGCCCATCAGGCAGGAAAGGAGTACGTTACTCTGCGCCAGGCCGCCGACCATATGACCGGTCAGCACGTCGGCGACATTCATAAGCTTGGCACTGATACCCGCATAGTTCATAACGGAACCCGCCATGATAAAGAACGGGATCGCAAGAAGCGGGAACGACTGTGCGCTGGTAACATACTTCTGGAAGATCAGATCGACCGGTGAATTGTTGTCGATCACACCGAAGTAGAACAAAGATGCGGCAAACAGTGCGTATGCAACGGGAATGCCGGAAAAGTACAAAACAAATACCATTATAATGGGTAAAAATCCTAACATCGCCTAGCCCTCCTCACTGATGACCCTGCCGTTTTGCTTGATCGACTTTAAGTCCTTAAAGATAAAGATAAAGGACCAGATCGCCATGTCCAGGAAGGACAACGTCAGAGAGATTGTAAATGTGACGGAAGAGATGCCCAGAATGGCAGTAGGCTTCCGATAGGAACGCATGATATAGATAATGCTGATGTAGAACATATAAGAGCAAAGGAATGCAAGAATGCAGTCCACAATAATCTTGATCACGTTCTGGACTTTGATTGGAAATTTATTAACCAAAATGTCAACGCCGACGTGCTGGCGTCTCTTATAACATGCGGCCGAACCGATGAATGCCGTCCAGAGAAAGCATCCGGTCGCGAATTCTTCAGCCCACGGAATACCGGTTTTCAATACATATCTCGTAATAACATTTACGATAACCAGCGCAAGTGTTATGAAGAACAAAACAGAAGAAATGATCTCCTCGAAATACGTCCCGATAAATTTTGCCGTAATTTTCTTCATGTAAGCCTCCCAGCCTCATTAAAAGGGAGTGAAGAGTCGCCTCCTCACTCCCCCAAAACGAACGAACTTCTAAATCAATTTTACTTATTTAGGCATTTTAGCAAGTTCAGCTTTCAGCGTATCGTAGATACCCGGTGTTGTACCTTCGATCTTCTCGTATACTTCAGGGAATCTTGCTGCAAATGCATCGATATCAACTTCGTTGAAGGTATGGCCGTTCTCTTCAAGGAACTTCTTATCTTCTTCGTAGCTGCTTTCGATCGTCTTGATCATCTTCTGAGCAGATGCTGTGAACTCATCCTGAATGATCGTCTGGTACTCTGCAGGAATCTCATTCCATACATTCAGCGGGAAGTAAACGCCGCAGGTAGCGATCAGGTGGTTTGTAAGAGAACCAACGGATGCAACATCGCCGGAACCATCATATCTGAAGTCTGTCATGGAACCTTCAAGACCATCAACAACGCCCTGGGATACTGCGGACAGTGTCTCGTCCCAGCCCATCGGAACTGCGTTTGCACCCATAGCGTTAAGTGTGTTAACGAAAAGGTCAGACTTCGGAACACGGATCTTCATACCCTTCAGATCGTCAGGTGTTCTGATCTCTTTGTTGGTCTTCATGAAACGGAAACCGGAGTAGTAGTCAAGTGCAAGAACTTTGATGTTGTCATCTTCGAGTTTCTTGATCCAGCCTTTAACAAGGTCTGTGTTGATCATGTACTCATATTCTTCAATGGAAGTACACATCATAGGACCTACAAGAGCCTTGAAATCCGGAACATAGTCGCCGATGTAAGAAGGATCTTCAACGGAGATGAAGTTTGCGCCGCTGGCTACCTGCTCAAGACCATCCTTGTATGTAGGAAGCTGGCTGCTGTCATAGCACTGAATATCGATTGCGCCGTTTGTTTTCTCACGGATGCTGTCAGCTGCTTCTTTGATGGAAACAGCGAGCTGTTCTGTCGGGCCGAATACGTGGCTCAGTTTCATTTCAAGCTTGTAATCGGATGCCGGTGCTGCCGCGTCAGCTGCCGGTGCTGCTTCTGCTGCTGCGGGTGCTGCTGCTTCCTGTGCGGGAGCTGCTGCTGCAGGAGCTTCTTCTTTGTTACCGCAGCC
>JAIKWO010000173.1 GCA_024684675.1 Lachnospiraceae bacterium | reverse complement strand
GTTCATGCTCTGGTCCGGCGTTGAGAAGGCTTGCACGGATACTCCTCGTACTTCCGTACTCAACAGTGACGCTTACAAACAGTCCGTAGCAAATGCAGAAGGTTACTACGAAGCATTCTCCACAATTTCCAAGAATGCAAGCATCTTCTTCACAGCTCAGCCTTACTTTACAGAGACGACAACAGAATGGGCTAAGACACTTCAGGATCTTGTTACAACCAACAAATATTCTTCCGTTCAGGAAGCCATGGATCAGCTGAAGGTTACAATGGACGAACTTGTTTCCGATCTCGAGGTGGAGTAATATTTTTACAGGGGTAACACTGTAACAAAAAGCACAGGGGGAAGGTCTCTCTTCCCCCCTCTTGCTTTAAAACAACTATGAGGTGTAGAGATATGACCACAGAGAAAAAAAGCAACGTTAAATCCGAACTGAATAAAGTCCCTTTTGCGACCCGCGTCAGACCGTATTGCATCGTTGCTCCTTCACTGATCATCACGATCGGTATCATGGTTCCTTTCGCCATGGCAATTTGGTACTCGCTAACGAACTATTCATTTAAACTTCCCTCCCATAAATTCATCGGGATCAGTAACTGGGTCAGCATGCTCGGCGATGAGTCGTTCTGGGGTGCTGTTAAGATTTCATTGTTATACGGTGTTATTTCCACAGTGTTGGAAATGGTAATTGGACTTGGAGTCGCAGTTTTACTCAATAATTTGAATAATGGGCTGTCAAAAGTACTTCGTGTTCTGTTGGTTTTCCCGTTGATGGTTGCCCCCGTTACGGCAACGATCGTATGGCAGTTGATGCTGAACAGTTCCGTAGGTATTGTTGAGAAGCTTTTGAATATATTCGGCGTATACAATTTTCCGTGGGCAGCTGCCCCGGAAACGGCACTGATGACGGTTATTCTGATCGACGTTTGGATCAATACCGCATTCATCATCCTGCTTGTTCTGGCGGGTCTTCAGTCGCTTCCCAAATCTCCGTTTGAATCTGCAAAGATCGACGGCGGAAGCGCTTGGTTCAACTTTACGAACCTGACATTACCGATGCTGAAACCCAGCCTTTATATTGCACTTTTATTCCGCTTTATGGCGGCGCTCCAGGAATATGCAGTTATCTTCGCGCTGACAAAAGGCGGCCCCGGAGACTCACTGATGTCTCTTTCCCTTACTGCATACCAGAAGGGCTTCAAATTCCAGAAATTCGGTGCGGCGATCCCATTCATCCTGGTTCTCTGGTTGATCATCAACATCGCAGCAAAGAAGATCGTAACCCTGCAGCGTAACGCGCAGAAGCAGGCTGCCGGTCTGGAAGAGTAGAGGAGGAGAGCATGAAGAACGGTAAACAAAAAGCACTGAATGTGCTGATGAACATACTTTTGATCATATATGCGATTTTCGCACTCTTCCCGCTGATTTGGATGATCCTGATCTCGTTCAAATCCGATACGGATGTGTTTACAACGACATTTGTATTCAATCCGACACTTGCAAACTATCAGGAGGTTCTGCTTCGTTCCGATTACGGCAGATACATCCTTGACAGTGTAGTCGTATCGGGCGGCGCGGTTCTTGTTTCGATCATCGTCGGCGTTCCCGCAGCGTATGCGCTTGCGAGATATAATTTCCCGCGAAAAGAAGACCTGGCTTTCCAGATCCTTTCTTACAAATTCGCACCGGAAATTCTGGTTGTACTGCCTCTTTTCATGATCTATCAGAAGATCGGTCCTTACGACAGCTATGTGGGTCTGATCTGGGTATACCAGTTGATCTCACTGCCGCTTCTGATCTGGGTAGTACGCGGTTATTTTGAGGATATCTCGGTCGAGATCGAATATGCGGCGCAGGTTGACGGCTATAGCTGGTATCAGATCTTCTTTAAGATGCTGGTGCCGCTCATCAAACCCGGCCTTGTGTCATCCGCACTGTTGGCATTCATTTTTGCATGGAACTCCTTTACGTTCCCGCTGATCCTTTCCAGCAACAAGGTATATCCCGTTACCGTTGCGATCATGAAATATCTGGGAACAGACAGTGCGCATTATGGGCAGCTCGCCGTTGCTTCAACGGTTTCGGCTCTGCCTGCTATGATCTTTGCTCTTTGCATCCAGAAGCATCTGGTTCGTGGCCTCAGCTTCGGTGCGGTAAAAGGATAAGGGGGACATATGGCTAGAATACAATTACAGAACGTCAGAAAAGCCTTTGGCAAAGTGCAGGCACTTGACGGCATCACAATCGATGTAAAGGACAAAGAGTTCTTCGTATTGTTCGGCCCTGCGGGCGCCGGCAAGACGACTATCTTAAACTGCATCGCAGGTATCGCAATGCCGGAAGAGGGCGTGGTAAAGTTCGATGATAATGTCATGAACCTGACGGATCCCGCACACAGAAATGTTGCGATGGTATTCGAGAACTACGCATTATATCCGCAGATGACGGTATACGACAACATGGCATCCGCTCTTAGAAGTAAGCTTTATAAGACGGATGAAGGCGAGATCAGAGAGCGTATCATGTGGGCAGCCAAGACCATGAAGATGGAGAATCTTTTAGAGCGTCTGCCGAGTCAGCTTTCGAATGGTCAGAAACAGAGAGTTGCGATGGGACGTGCGCTCGTTCGTACGCCGAACGTATTCCTGATGGACGAGCCTCTCGCGCATCTGGATGCAAAGCTTCGTAATGCGATGCGTACAGAGCTTAAGGAAATGCAGGCGAACCTCGGTTCTACCTGTATCTATGTAACACACGACTTCATGGAAGCGATGGCGCTTGGCGACAGGATCGCGATCATCAATGAAGGCAAGATTGTGCAGATCGGCACAGGCGATGAGATCTACTACATGCCTTGCAACGAATTCACGGCGCAGCTGATGGGTGATCCGCAGATCAATATCTTCAAAGCAGAGATCTTTGGACCGGATGATTCCTACAGTGCCAAGATTGATGTACGCGGCGAAGCGGTTACGATGGCGCTTCCCAAGGATGATGCCGTTTATGCAAAGATCCGTGAATTGGGTCTTTCCAAGGCAGATATCGGTATTCGTCCGCAGAACGTAAAATACTCCTTCGAGCCGAAGGAAGGCTACTTTAAAACAACGGTATACAGCTACGAGAGTATCGGCAACAAGTCCGTCATCGTTGCGGAATGCGGAGATTATCAGCTTCGTATGATCGCGCCGAACGGCCTGAATGTGGCGATCGACAGTGAAGTTTATATCCGGTTTGACTTAGATCACATCATCCTGTTCGATCCGGATACCAAGAACTACATTGTTCGCTACGATGAAGCAAACTTTATCGCGCTCGCTGCCGCTGAGGAGGAGAAATAATGGCTGGCTTGACATTAAATCATCTTTATAAGAGATATGATAATTCCGGCAAGAAGAAAAAAATAAAGAATGATTTTGCCGTAAAAGATATGAACCTCGTTTGCGAGCAGGGCGAATTTGTCGCGCTCCTTGGTCCCTCCGGGTGCGGTAAGACAACGACGCTTCGAATGATCGCAGGTCTCGAAGAGATCACGGACGGTCAGATCTACATCGGGGAAAGATTGGTCAACGATCTGCACCCGAAGGACAGAAATATCGGATTGGCATTTGAGGATTACGCAATGTATCCGCCGCTTAACGTGTATGGTAACGTTGCGTTTAATCTGCGGGCAAAAGGTGTGGATAAGGCTGAGATCGACCGGAAAGTACGGGAGATCGCACCCCTCATGCAGATCGACGATCTGCTCGAGAAGATGCCCGTAAAGCTTTCCGGCGGACAGAAACAGCGTGTAAATATCGCGAGAGCGATCATCCGCGAACCTGAACTCCTTTTGATGGATGAGCCGCTGTCTCACTTAGACGGAAAAGCACGTCAGGCAATGCGTACCGAGATCAAGCGTTTGATCAACAAGATCAAATGTACGACCGTGTACGTAACGCATGACCAGTTGGAAGCGATGTCACTGGCAGATAAGATCGCAATCATCAATTTCGGTGTGCTGCAGCAATTCGGTACGCCTTCGGAAGTTTACGACGATCCTGCCAACGAGTTCGTTGCATCCTTTATCGGTGAACCGCCGATGAATATTCTGGAGACTACCATCATAAACAAAAACGGAACTTTCTTCTTCACTTTCCATGATTCCAATCTCCAAATTGCGGTGCCGAAGAGATATTACGATGTTGTCAGTGACGGATTCCGCTGTAAGATGGGCGTTCGCCCGATGGACGTTCTGGTTGGCGGCCCTGATTCACAGGGTACGCCCGAAGAGATCGCGACCTTCGAAAACCTCGGTGACGAGCGAAGGATCGGTATCCATGTCGGCGATGTGCTCATGATGCTGATCACGGAAGACGAAAAACGCTATAAGAGAGGCGATATCATCAAACTGGAAGTTCGCGGCGAGAAGACGCATCTTTTCGACATAGAGACGGGTGACCGTATCCGCGAGAAGAAATGACGGGGGTATTATTATGAAAATCGTTTTAAACGTTGCATCGGTTGCACTTCTTTTACTCCTGATCTGGCAGATCTGGGGATCTGTTTGGAATATCATCGCTATTGTACGCAGCTTGTTTAAGGATTAATAAGGGGAGTGATCCGTATGCTGGAAGAATTAAAAAAGCAGGTTTACGAAGCAAACATGATGCTGCCCGAGTATCATCTTGTAACTTTCACTTGGGGCAACGTCAGTGGCATTGACAGAGAGAGGGGGCTCTTTGTCATTAAACCGAGCGGAGTTGACTACGATAAGCTTCGCCCGGATGATATGGTTGTTGTTGATCTTGACGGCAACAAAGTGGAGGGGGATTATAACCCTTCCTCAGACACCAAGACGCATGTGGTTTTATACAATGCGTTTGAAAAAATAGGCGGCATCGTACACACCCACTCATCGTGGGCGACGAGCTGGGCACAGGCCGGAAGAGCGATCCCGTGCTACGGAACGACCCATGCTGACTACCTTTACGGGGAAGTTCCGCTCGTACGGAACCTGACAAAAGAAGAGATCGATCAGGGTTATGAGTGGAATACGGGCGTTCTGATCGCCGATTATTTCGAGGATCACGGGATCGATCCCGCGGCAATGCCGGCAGTTCTTTGCAAGAACCATGGTCCCTTCACCTGGGGGAAGGACGCGCATGAAGCGGTCCACAATGCAGTCGTTCTGGAAGAGTGCGCCAAGATGGCGGCACGGTGCGAATTCATCAATCCGCACGTGGTTCCTGCTCCGCAGATCTTGCAGGATAAGCACTATATGCGCAAGCATGGCCCCAATGCTTATTATGGGCAGGCGTGATTGCATACAATTATACAAAATTTTAAAAAGGTACTTGACAAGGCATATTTTTCGGAGTACCATCACAAAATATAGAGGCAAGGGTGTCCCGGAGATTTCTCCGAGACGCCCTCTTTTTTTATTTAAAACAACCGGTTTTTGACGTCACAGACTGCAATAGGAAAGCGAGGAGCTAATCATGGGAAAACAGAATGTACCTGATCTTTTCGGATCAAATGTATTTGATGACAGAGTCATGCGAGCCAGACTTTCGGCAGAGGTGTATGATTCGCTTCGCAAGACGATCGATGAGGATGTGAAGTTGAATGAGGACGTCGCAGAGGCAGTTGCAACAGAGATGCGCAACTGGGCTGTGGAAAAAGGTGCGACACACTTCACGCATTGGTTCCAGCCGCTCACCGGCGTTACCGCAGAAAAGCACGACAGTTTCATCGCTCCGTCACCCGACGGCGGCGTGATCATGGAGTTCTCGGGCAAGGAGCTGATCAAGGGCGAGCCCGATGCATCTTCCTTCCCGTCAGGCGGTCTTCGTGCGACATTTGAGGCAAGAGGCTATACCGCATGGGATCCGACATCCTATGCTTTTATCAAAGATCATACGCTTTGCATTCCGACAGCGTTCTGCTCTTACAGCGGAGATGCACTTGACAAGAAGACACCGCTTCTTCGTTCCATGCAGGCACTTTCAAAGCAGGCGAAGAGAATCCTGAAGCTTTTCGGTGTGGACGTAAAGAATGTCAGAACAAGCGTAGGTCCCGAACAGGAATACTTCCTGATCGATGAGAAAATGTTCAACGAAAGACCTGACCTTGTATATACCGGCAGAACCTTGTTCGGTGCAATGCCTCCGAAAGGACAGGAGCTGGATGATCATTATTTCGGCGTGATCAAACCGAGAGTGATCGCTTTCATGGAAGACTTAAACGAAGAACTCTGGAAGCTTGGTATTCTTGCCAAGACAGAGCATAACGAAGTGGCACCTGCACAGCATGAGCTGGCACCCATTTTCTCCACAACCAACGTCGCAACGGACAACAACCAGCTGACAATGGAGATCATGCAGAAGGTTGCCAGAAAGCACGGTCTTGTATGTCTGCTTCATGAGAAACCCTTCGCAGGCGTGAACGGTTCCGGTAAGCACAACAACTGGTCCATGGCGACCGACACCGGCGTGAACCTTTTATCACCCGGCGCGACACCGCATGAAAATGCACAGTTCCTGTTGTTTCTGTGTGCAGTTATCAAAGCGGTCGATGAATACCAGGATCTGCTCCGCTTATCCGTAGCAACGGCGGGCAACGACCACAGACTTGGCGCAAACGAAGCGCCGCCGGCGATCATTTCCGTATTCCTCGGAGACGAGCTGTCCGGCATCCTGGATGCGATCAAGAACGATGCACCTTACCAGGGCAAGGAAAGAGAAGTATTGAAGCTCGGTGTTCATTCTCTTCCGAGATTCTCAAGAGATACGACCGACAGAAACAGAACATCACCGTTTGCTTTTACCGGCAACAAGTTCGAGTTCAGGTCGCTTGGAAGCTCCAACAGCATCGCTTGCTGCAACATCATGCTGAATGCGGCAGTTGCGGAAAGCTTAAAGCAGTTCGCTGATAAGCTGGAAGGCGCAAAGGACTTCGAAGGCGAGCTTCATAAGCTGATCAAAGAGACGATCACCGCACATGAGCGTATCCTCTTTAACGGCAATGGCTACAGCGATGAATGGGTGAAGGAAGCAACCGAGAAGAGAGGTCTTTCCAACTTAAAGACAACACCGGATGCGATGCCGCACCTGCTTGATAAGAAAAATGTGGAGATGCTTACATCCCACAAGGTATTCACGGAGACAGAACTTACATCCAGATGCGAGATCATGCTGGAGAACTACTGCAAGACCGTTAATATCGAAGGTCATACGATGGTAGACATGGTAAGAAAGAATTACCTGCCGGCGATCGAGAGCTACCTGCACAGACTGGCACAGACAACGTCTCTTATGAAGTCCGTAAGCAGCAACGTAAAATGCAACTACGAGATCTCCACAATGGAGCGTCTCTCCGAGCTGACGGATTACATCTTAGAGAGAGTTAAAGATCTCGAGAAGGCATTGGAAGACATCGCAGGTATCGAAGATGTTCGTAAGAAATCCGAGGCCATCAGGGACGATCTGATCCCGAAGATGGAGCATTTGAGAAAACATGTAGACGAGGCGGAAATGCTCTCCAGCGAAGACTGCTGGCCGTTCCCGAGCTATGGCAAACTGCTTTTCTCGGTATATTAAAAAGAAATACAGTAACCTGAAGAACAGGTCATCCCACAAAGGCGTGGACTCGCAACAGTGGGATGACCTTCTTTATTTTAGAACCGAAGCGGAACCGATCCGCTTCACTATGAGGAGTGACTATTATGACAGAAGAAATTATGCAGGCCATTGGCGGTGAAGTTTTTGCCGTGTGGTTTTTGATCGGCGCGGCTCTTGTATTCTGGATGCAGGCAGGCTTTGCCATGTGCGAAGCGGGCTTCACGAGAGCGAAGAACGCCGGCAACATCATTATGAAGAACCTGATGGATTTCTGTATCGGTACCGTGATGTGGTTCATCTGCGGCGCATCTTTGATGCTTGGCGAGAACGTACTTAGCGGATTCGCCGGCGGATTTTCCTTTGATGTATTTACGAATTATGCAGATTTTGATTATTCCGCATTTGTATTTAATCTGGTGTTCTGCGCAACGACAGCAACGATCGTATCCGGATCGATGGCAGAGCGTACGAAATTCTCAAGCTACTGCGTATACTCCGCGATCATTTCCGCGATCATCTATCCGATCGAAGCGCACTGGACATGGGGCGGCGGATTCCTTGCAGAGTATGGTTTCCATGATTATGCGGGTTCCAACTGCATCCATATGGTCGGCGGTATCTGTGCCCTGATCGGTGCCTGGATGCTCGGTCCCAGAATCGGTAAGTTTGAAAGAGACAAAGCAGGCAAAGTAACAAAAGTAAATGCTTTCCCCGGTCACAACCTGGTTATTGCAGCACTCGGCGTATTCATCCTGTGGCTCGGCTGGTACGGCTTTAACGGTGCGGCGGCGACAGATGTTCCGACACTCGGCTCCGTCTTCCTGACCACCACTGTAGCACCTGCTGTTGCAACGGTCGTATGTATGATCTTCACTTGGATGCGCTATGGGAAGCCTGATGTTTCGATGTGCTTAAACGCATCCCTTGCAGGTCTTGTAGCGATCACAGCTCCCTGTGATGTGACGGACTGTGCAGGCGCTGCAATCATCGGTGCTGTTTCCGGTGTGTTGGTCGTATTCGGTGTATGGTTCAACGATCATGTGATCCATGTGGATGACCCGGTTGGTGCCGTTGCGGTACATATGCTGAACGGTATCTGGGGTACGTTGGCAGTCGGCCTTTTCGCAACAAGTACGGCGCCCGGCTTTGCATCTGCCGGCATTATGGAGGGACTTTTCTACGGCGGCGGTATCGATCAGCTGATCAAACAGATCCTTGGCTTACTGGTTACGGCAGGCTGGACGGTTGTGACGATTGTCATTGCTTTTACCATTATTAAGAAAACGATCGGTCTTCGTGTATCGGAAGAGGAGGAGATCACAGGTCTTGATGCTACAGAGCACGGTCTTCCGTCCGCTTATTCCGGATTCTCCATTATGGATATGTCCAACATGATGAGCGTAAACGAGAACACCGACCTTGGCACGCCGGAATATGACGAGGCGAGCGAAGCGAAGAAGCGCGCAGCGGTTCCGGTTGTCGACACTGCGGCAGCCGTTAGAGGAACGGCGCTTGACAGCGGCATCAACAAAGTCGTTATCATTACAAAGCTTTCGAGATATGACAAGATCAAGAGAGCACTCAACGAGCTGGGCGTAACCGGTATCACGGTCACACAGGTTACGGGTTGCGGTATCCAGAAGGGTGCCGGCCAGATGTATCGTGGCGTTGAAGTGGATATGACACTTCTTCCCAAGATCAAACTGGAAGTTGTTGTCAGCACGATCCCTGTTGAGAAGGTGATCGAGGTTGCAAAGAAGACGCTTTATACAGGTAAGATCGGCGACGGCAAGATCTTCGTATACCCGGTAAGCAAGGTCGTAAAGATCAGAACGGGCGAAGAGGATTTCGCAGCGCTGGCTGATGTTGAGTAGAGTCGGCAACAGTCTTATATAGAAGTGGAAGGAAATATACGAGGGGGTAACTTCCTTCCACGCCATCCGGGTAGGAGTATTATCCTGCTCGTTTTGGCGTATTAAAAGGGATACAAAGTAAGACATGGAGGAAAACGGATGAATCTGATCGAAACGGATGACAAGCTTCATGAGGAATGCGGCGTATTCGGTGTCTATTCGCCGGGTGGCGGAAGCGTTTCGGAAGACATTTATTACGGTCTGATCGCATTGCAGCACAGGGGACAGGAATCTGCCGGCATATCGGTGTCTGATACGAGCGGCCCGATGGGCAACATCGAGACAAAAAAGGGAATGGGACTGGTGAGCGAAGTGTTTACAAAAGAAGTCCTGGCGAAACTCACCGGCAACATTGGTGTCGGCCATGTGCGGTACTCTACGGCGGGCGGCAGCACGATCCAGAATGCGCAGCCGATCGCGATGAACTATATCAAGGGCAGCCTTGCGCTCGTTCATAACGGCAACATTCAGAATGCGGATGCGCTCAAGAAAGCGCAGATGTACCGCGGGCAGGCGCATTATACATCAGCGGATTCGGAAGTCCTTGCCTATGAGATCATCAGTGAGCGCGTCACATCCCGTACGATCGAAGAGGCGGTCATGAAAGCGTCCCGTAAGCTGAAAGGCGGTTATGCGTGTCTGGTGATGAGCCCGCGTAAGCTCATCGGTGTTCGCGATCCCTACGGGATCAAGCCACTTGTCCTTGGAAAAAAGGGTGACAGCTTTATGTTTGCATCGGAGAGCGCGGCAATTCGATGCGTTGGGGGAGAAGTGATCCGTGACATTAAGCCCGGCGAGATCGTAACGATCACGAAAGACGGCATCAAAAGCGAGTTCATGGCACCCGCGCCGCGGATCGCGCATTGCATTTTCGAATATATCTATTTTGCAAGAGTGGATTCGGTAATCGACGGTGTCTCGGTGCATGAAGCCAGGATTCGTGCCGGGCGTGCGCTTGCGAAGAACTATCCCGTGGAAGCTGACGTTGTAGTCGGTGTTCCGTCGTCCGGACTTGCGGCGGCGGAAGGGTATTCTCTGGAATCGGGAATTCCGTTTTCACTTGCTTTTTACAAGAACGGGTATGTCGGCAGGAGTTTTATCAAACCGACGGATGCAGAACGGAAGATGGCGGTTCATATGAAGCTTTCCGTTCTCAATCACGTGGTGCGCGACAAGCGTGTCGTTCTGATCGACGATTCGATCGTCCGTGGCAACACGATGCGGCAGATCATCATCATGCTGCGGGAGGCGGGTGCAAAGGAAGTACACGTGCGCGTCAGCTCACCGCCTTTTCTCTATCCCTGCTACTATGGCACGGATGTGCCTTCTTCCGGACAGCTCATCGCATCAAGTCACTCAACGGAAGACGTCAGAAAGAACATCGGAGCCGATTCGCTCGGCTACTTAAGACTGGATGATTTCAAGGCGATGGTCGGAGACCTGCCGTACTGCGCGGCATGTTTTGACAACGATTATCCGGTCGCATATAACACCGACGAGGAGGAGCAATCATGACAGACTTGTTTGAACAGACAGAAAAAAACGGCCTGTACCGCAAAAGCTTCGAGCATGATAACTGTGGTATCGGCGCGATCATCGATATGGAAGGACGCCCGAGCGCAAAGATTGTCAGCGATGCGCTGTCGATCGTGGAGCGCCTTGAACATCGTGCCGGCAAGGACGCGGAAGGAAAGACCGGTGACGGCGTCGGCATTTTAACGCAGATCCCGCATCGCTTTTTTGTAAAAAAGATGGCAGAGCAGGGCGTTACGCTTCCCGGCGAGCGGCAGTACGGCGTCGGCATGTTCTTTTTCCCGACCAATGACCTTGATATGCGTCAGGCAAAGTCCATGTTTGAGATCATCACGAAGAAAAGCGGTCTTGCGATCCTCGGTTGGCGGAAAGTATCTTCCGCACCGGAAGTACTGGGGAGCAAGGCGCGGGAATGCATGCCCGATATCTGGCAGGTTTTCATTAAGAGGCCGGAATCGGCGAAGACGGATCTTGATTTTGACCGGATGCTCTATATCGCGCGCCGTGAGTTTGAGCAGAGCAGCACGGATACGTATGTGCCGTCTTTATCCTGCAGAACGATCGTGTATAAGGGTATGTTCCTGGTGGGACAGCTTCGTACCTTCTTTACGGATCTGACAGACCCCGACTATGAGTCTGCCATCGCAATGGTGCATTCACGCTTTTCGACCAATACGGCACCGAGCTGGAATCGTGCGCATCCGAATCGTTTTATCGTGCATAACGGCGAGATCAATACGATCAAAGGCAATGCAGATAAGATGCTTGCGCGCGAAGAGACCATGCATACGGATGCATTTTCCGCAGAAGATATGACGAAGGTCCTTCCCGTAATCTCCCAGAGCGGTTCGGATTCCGCGATGCTCGATAATACGCTCGAATTCCTTGTGATGAGTGGTATGCCGCTTCCGCTTGCAGCGACGATCATGATCCCGGAGCCCTGGACGCATAATATGACGCTGTCTCAGGAAGAGCGGGATTTCTATCAATACTATGCGACGATGATGGAGCCGTGGGACGGCCCGGCCTCCATCCTTTTCTCCGACGGTGATGTGATGGGCGCGATCCTCGATCGAAACGGCCTGCGTCCGTCCAGATACTATGTGATGGATGACGGAAGGCTGATCCTTTCATCCGAGGTCGGCGTTTTAGAGCTTCCGGAGAGCCATATTGTGAAAAAAGAGCGCCTGCATCCGGGTAAGCTCCTGATCGTGGATACCAAGCAAAAGCGCGTGATCTACGATGAAGAGATCAAGGAGACATATGCGCTCGGAAAGCCTTACGGTGAGTGGCTTGATCGGAATCTTCTGACACTTGCGTCATTGAAGATCCCGAATAAAAAAGTGAAGAATTATACGAATGAGGAGCGCGCAAGGCTCCAGAAAGCGTTCGGTTATACTTGGGAAAATGTGCATGACAGCATCCTGTCGATGGCGCTTTCCGGTACGGAGGCGATCGGCTCGATGGGCGTAGACACGCCGATCGCAGCGCTTTCCGGTCAGTATCAGCCGCTTTTCTACTACTTCAAGCAGCTGTTTGCACAGGTAACGAATCCGCCGATCGATGCGCAGCGCGAGGAGATTGTCACATCGCGTACCGTATACCTTGGAACGAACGGCAATCTTTTGGAAGAGCGCCCGGAAAACTGCCAGGTACTGAAGATCAACAATCCGATCCTTGCGGATCTTGACCTCTTAAAAATCGAGAATCTGAAAAAGGACGGCTTTAAAGTTGCGAAAGTATCACTTCTTTTCTATAAGAGAACGCCGATGAAACGTGTTTTGAGTCACCTATTTGTAGAGGTGGACAAGGCATACAGAGAAGGCGCGAATATTCTGATCCTCTCCGACCGCGGTGTTGACGAAAACCACGTGGCAGTGCCATCGCTCCTTGCGGTTGCGGCAGTGCACAAGCACCTTGTTGATACCAAGAAATGTACGGCGATGTCGCTCATCGTAGAGTCCGGCGAGCCGAGAGAAGTGCATCACTTCGCTACGCTCCTCGGATATGGTGCAAGTGCGGTCAATCCGTACTTAGCGCACGCGACCATCGGACAGCTCGTCGAGGAAGAGCAGCTGGATAAGGACTACTATGCAGCGGTTGAGGATTATGACAATGCAATCCTGTTCGGCATTGTAAAGATTGCATCCAAGATGGGTATCTCTACGATCCAGTCCTATCAGGGCAGCAAGATCTTTGAAGCGATCGGCATTTCGGAGTCCGTGATCCACGATTACTTCACGGGAACGGTCAGCCGCGTCGGTGGAATCACGCTCGATGACATCGGCCGCGCATGCGATGCGCAGCATTCAAGAGCATTCGATCCGCTTGGACTTCCGTGCGACTTGGAGCTTTCTTCCATCGGACGTCATAAGGAGCGCTCACAGGGTGAGCACCACCGCTATAACCCGCAGACAATCCATATGCTTCAGTCTGCAACAAGAGAAGGAAACTACGAGAAATTCAAAGAGTATTCCAAGATGGTAGACAGCGAGGCGACCGGGTACTTAAGGAGCCTTCTGGAGTTTAACTATCCGACGGAGGGGGTTCCTCTTGACGAAGTGGAATCGGAAGAATCCATCGTTACCAGATTTAAGACCGGTGCGATGTCCTATGGTTCGATCTCGGAGGAAGCGCATAAGACGCTGGCGCTTGCAATGAACCGGCTGCATGGTAAGAGCAACAGCGGCGAGGGCGGTGAGAGCGATGAACGCCTCCAGTCCGCCGGGACAAAGAACGATGTCAGCTCCGCGATCAAGCAGGTCGCAAGCGGTCGTTTCGGTGTTACGAGCCGCTATCTTGTCAGCGCAAAAGAGATCCAGATCAAGATGGCGCAGGGCGCAAAGCCCGGTGAAGGCGGCCATCTGCCCGGTAAGAAAGTGTATCCGTGGATTGCAAAGACCAGACACTCGACGCCCGGCGTCAGCCTGAGCACACCGCCGCCGCACCATGATATCTATTCGATTGAAGATCTGGCACAGCTGATCTATGACTTGAAGTGTGCGAATAAGAATGCACGTATCTCCGTGAAGCTTGTATCGGAAGCAGGCGTCGGTACCGTTGCCGCGGGCGTTGCCAAGGCAGGTGCGGCTGTCGTCCTGATCTCCGGTTATGACGGCGGTACGGGTGCAGCGCCGCTTTCATCCATTCATAATGCGGGACTTCCGTGGGAACTTGGTCTTGCGGAGACGCACCAGACGCTTCTGGCGAACGGTCTTCGTAACCGCGTTGTGATTGAAACGGACGGCAAGCTCATGAGCGGACGCGATGTGGCGATCGCCGCAATGCTCGGTGCGGAGGAATTCGGCTTTGCGACGGCGCCGCTCATCACTCTCGGTTGTGCGATGATGCGTCAGTGCCAGTCCGATACCTGCCCGATGGGTGTTGCAACGCAGAATCCGGAACTTCGCAAACGCTTTGCGGGTAAGCCCGAATACGTGGAGAATTTCATGATTTTCATCGCGCGCGAGCTTCGTGAGATCATGGCAAAACTTGGCGTTCGGAGCGTCGAGGAACTGGTCGGCAGGAGTGATCTTTTAAAAGGGAAAGCAGATTTAAGTGAGAGAGAGAAGAAGCTTGATCTTTCCGGAATTCTCTATCATCCCGGCGATGCGAAGATCTCACATGAAGAGAAGGATCTGTATGACTTTGCACTCGAGGCTACAAAAGATGAGAAAGTAATGCTCCGCTCCAAAGCGGTAAAGGCTGCGATCGAGTCGGGTGAGAAAACAGAGCTGTCCGTTCACCTAGGAAGCGTTGACAGAACGTTCGGTACGCTTCTTGGTGCAGAGATCACAAGGCAGAAACCCAAAGGACTGTCGGAAGATACCATCACGGTAAACTGCACCGGCTCCGGCGGGCAGAGCTTCGGCGCATTCATACCGAAGGGCCTTACACTGAAGATCTCGGGTGATTCGAACGACTATTTCGGTAAGGGCTTATCCGGCGGCAAGCTGATCATTTCGGCACCCGCGGATGCAAAGTATGATCCGTGCGAGAACATCATCATCGGTAACGTAGCCCTTTACGGTGCCACATCCGGCAAAGTTTATATCGCAGGTATGGCCGGCGAACGTTTTGCCATCCGTAATTCCGGCGCGACAGCTGTTGTGGAGGGTGTCGGTGAGCATGGCTGCGAATACATGACAGGTGGCGTGGTTGTTGTTCTGGGCAGTGTCGGCAAGAACTTTGCAGCCGGTATGAGCGGCGGCGTGGCGTATGTACTCGATGAAGGAAATACCCTGTATCGTAACTTAAATAAGCAGCTTGTCAGCATGGAAGAAGTCACGCACAAGGAAGATGTGGACGAGCTTCGGCGGATCATCGGCGATCATGTGAAGGCGACCGGATCGAAGAAGGGCAAAGAGATCCTGTCGCGGTTTGATGAATTTGTTCCGCAGTTTAAGAAGATTATTCCGATCGAATACAAGGAGATCCTGCGTCTGATCGCCAAAGAGATGGAGACGGGAGCGGATCCCGAGACAGCCAAGATCGAGGCATTCAGGATCTTTACGGGAGGTGCGCGCTAATGGGCAAGACAACAGGATTTTTGGAATATGAGAGAGCAGACGGCGCGGTTCGAAGCGAAGAAGAGCGCATCTGTGATTTTAAGGAATTTCATGAAAGGCTCGATTTTGAAGAGCAGAAGAAGCAGGCGGCAAGATGCATGGACTGCGGCGTTCCGTTCTGCCAGGCCGGTATGATGATCGCAGGGATGATGTCGGGGTGTCCCCTTCATAACCTTGTGCCGGAATTAAATGACCTTGTGTATCGCGGCAGGATGGCGGAGGCTTACAGAAGACTTTCCATCACGCATAGTTTTCCCGAGTTTACGAGTCGCGTCTGCCCGGCACTTTGTGAGGCAGCGTGCACGTGCGGCCTTGCAGGAAAGCCTGTCGGGACCAAAGAGAACGAGAAGGC
The DNA here is from genome assembly GCA_024684675.1 of Lachnospiraceae bacterium. Lineage (GTDB taxonomy): Bacteria > Bacillota > Clostridia > Lachnospirales > Lachnospiraceae > VSOB01. The sequence continues at coordinate 5,801 of JAIKWO010000173.1, read as the reverse complement.
AGTCATCGAATATGCGTATGAACACGGGCTCGTAAAGGAAGAGGCACCGTCTGTTCGAACCGGTAAGAAAGTGGCCGTTGTCGGAAGCGGTCCGTCCGGCCTTGCGGCGGCGCAGCTTTTAAACAGACGCGGACATCTCGTTACCGTCTATGAGCGGCGGGATCGCGTGGGCGGCCTTCTTCGCTACGGCATTCCGAACATGAAACTTGATAAGTCGCTGATCGACAGACGCGTGCATCTTATGGAAGAAGCCGGCATTCGTTTTGTCGTAAATACCGATATTGGAAAAGATTTTCATGCAACCGACCTAAAAAAGGAGTATGATGCTGTTATATTGGCGTGCGGCGCATCGAACCCGCGCGACATTACGGCGCCCGGTCGCGACGCCAAAGGCATCCGTTTTGCGGTGGATTTTCTTTCGGAAGTGACGAAACGTCTCTTGGACAGCGATTTTGCCGATGTCCCGACCGAACTTGCAAAGGATAAGGATGTCATCATCATCGGTGGCGGTGATACCGGTAATGACTGTGTCGGCACCTGTATCCGCCTTGGCGCAAAGAGCGTCACACAGCTTGAGATGATGCCGGAGCCCGCATCCGCAAGGCTTGCTTCCAACCCTTGGCCGGAGTGGCCGCGCATCCTCAAAGTCGATTACGGCCAGGAAGAGGCGATCTGGAAATTCGGTCACGATCCGCGCATCTATCAGACAACGGTCAAGGAATTCGTAAAGGATAAGAAGGGCAATTTAAAGGAAGTCATTCTTGTCAGCCTCGAAGCAAAGAAAGATGACAAGACCGGAAGGATGAACATGGTTCCCATAGAAGGCTCTGAGAGAAAAGTGCCGGCAGGACTCGTTCTCATCGCGGCAGGCTTCCTTGGAAGCGAGCAGTACGTAACGGATGATTTTGGCGTTGAGCGCGACAACCGCACCAATGTCAAAACGGCGCCGCGGCAGTTTGCAACCTCTAAAGAGGGAATTTATACGGCAGGCGATATGCACCTGGGTCAGTCGCTCGTGGTTCGAGCGATCGCGGAGGGACGTGCCGTTGCAAAAGAAGTGGATGAAGCCCTGATGGGATATACGAATTTATAAGAATGAGGAAATGACAAAATGGCAAAGATCAATCAGAACTATTTAAAGCTTCCCGGCAGCTACCTTTTTTCAACGATCGGGAAAAAAGTGAAGGAGTTCGAGGCACAGAATCCCAATAAGCAGGTGATCCGCCTGGGGATCGGTGATGTCACACAGCCGCTCGCACCTTCGATTATCAAAGCGCTTCACGGCGCAGTTGACGAGATGGGGCAGGAAGAGACGTTTAAAGGCTATGCACCCGATCTCGGATACGAGTTCCTTAGAAAAGCGATCTCCGAATACGATTACAAGGCACGCGGCTGCGCGATCGAACCGGACGAGATCTTCGTATCGGATGGCGCGAAGAGTGACTGCGGCAATATTCAGGAGATCTTCAGCACCGATAATGTGATCGCGGTCTGTGATCCGGTCTATCCGGTCTACGTGGATTCCAATGTGATGGCAGGCAGAACCGGCGTTTACGATGCGGATCAGCAGTGCTTTAACGGCGTGATCTACATGCCGTGTGATGCAGCAAGCGGCTTTGCACCGGAATTGCCGAAACAGGTTCCGGATATGATCTATCTGTGCTTCCCCAATAACCCGACGGGTGCGGTAATGACCAAAGCAAGACTCCAGGAGTGGGTCGACTACGCAAATAAGAACGGCTCCGTGATTCTGTATGATTCCGCTTACGAAGCATATATCGCAGAGGCGGATGTGCCTCACAGCATCTATGAATGTGCCGGTGCAAGGACCTGTGCGATCGAGTGCAGATCGTTCTCCAAGACAGCCGGCTTTACGGGGCTTCGCCTTGGCTATACAGTCGTTCCCAAAGATCTGAAAGTGGAAGGTACGGCGCTGCACAGCCTTTGGACGAGACGTCACGGTACCAAGTTTAACGGCGCACCGTACATCGTACAGCGTGCGGGCGAGGCGGTTTATTCCGCGCAGGGACGTAAAGAGATCGAAGAGCAGATTGCTTGGTATATGGGCAATGCCAAGATCATTCTGGAAGGTCTTAAGGAAGCCGGCTTCGAAGTATCCGGCGGCGTGAACGCACCGTATATCTGGCTTAAAACACCCGACAACATGACAAGCTGGGAATTCTTCGATCATCTTTTGACCAAAGCGAATGTAGTCGGTACACCGGGTTCCGGCTTCGGACCGCATGGCGAGCACTATTTCCGCCTGACGGCATTCGGCAACAGGGAGAAGACGATTGAGGCGGTGGAGCGCATCAAGAAGCTGTAAGTGGTCTGAAATATTTATACAGATCAGGGCGAAGGAGAGATTCCTTCGCCTTTTTTATTTACGGTGCTTGAAATTTACAGCGTGATGATGATAAGTTGTAATCGTGGGGATTTGATGAAAGGGGGAAGCATCTGTGATCCAAAAGATCAGGAACAGTCTGCTTTTGCAGATGGTTGGAATTATCTTTGCGATTCTTGCCGTTCTGGCGGTCACCCTTTTTGCATCTTTCCTTTATGTACGAAATACGACGCGCACATCCGTTGAGACACTGGCGGACAGCCTTTTAAAGCAGGCCGACAATGCGCTCGGACAATACAGAGAGAATTTGAGCCATACGGCGGAGTCGCTTTCGCGTTTTTTAAGCGAGGATGACATGCGCTCTTCTCATGACTCAAATTGGAAGCCGCAGTTTCTGTCGCACTACAATCGGGTCGCACTCGAGAACAGAGAGATCATTTCGACGGTTCTATTTGATTGCGACATGCAGGTCATCATGTCGATGGGAAAGCATCCCACCCTGCCGGAGCGCCAGATATACTTGCGGACAGGCGAAGCGCTGAATGCGGATCGTTATTATGCGGATTCGGATAAATATTATTATGCATTTTACTATCCGATCTACAAACGAACGGATGGTGAGCCGGTGCAGCTTGGCATGTGCATGTTTATCTTAGAGCCATGGCGAATCGACGGCGCGCTTCAAAATATCTTGAATAATAATGCGGCAGCGATGCTGCTTAGTGATTCGCATAAACTGGATCTGTCGTTCCGGTCATTCGGAAATGTCCCGGATGGGGCGACGATGGATGATCTGAAGCAGAATCCGGATTATGTCTATCGTGAAGGCACCTGGCAGAACGGCATTCGGATCGCCGTCGCAGTCTCTGTATCAGGGAATACAACCGGAAGCAGACTGATCATGCGTCTGATTGTTGTGGCTGCTGTGTTGACCACATTTTTCCTGGCGGTTGTCGTTTTTTTCTCCTATTTTCGTATGGTCAAGCCGATCCGGTCGATCGACCGTTTCATCGACAATATGATCAAGCACCCTGATAGAAGATTGAACCTTGTAAGGACAGATGAGATCGGAACCGTTGCGGCCAGCCTGGATCATATGCTTGATGAAAACAGGCGTATGATCGAAGAGATCAAGGACGGCAAGATCAGGCTTTATGAGACGGAGCTTGCGCAGCAGAAGATGGAGATCCTGGCATACCGCAACCAGATCAACCCGCATTTTCTATACAACACGCTTTCCTGCATGCGTGACATGGCTCTGATCAACGACCAGGATAACATCGCGGAGATGGCAATGGCGCTTTCGGACATTTTCCGCTATGCGGTGAAGGCAAGCAATATCGTGGCGGTGCGTGACGAGGTATCCTATATCGAGAAGTATGCCAAGATCATCGAATATCGATTTATGGGGAAAATCCGGATCATTCTGGATGTAGCGGAAGAAGTGCTCGATAAGCCGATCATTCGCTTTTTCCTGCAGCCGCTTGTGGAGAATGCCGTTTTCCACGGGCTGGAAAGCAAGATGGATCCGGGATCCGTGCACGTGACCGCAAGGATGGGAGAAGAGCGGATCGAATTTGCGGTTGAAGACGATGGCGTTGGTATGGATGAGGGCACCTTAAACCGCCTGCGGGAGCAGCTGCGAGATCCAAAGGAGGACAGCAGTGTTGGACTTTCCAACATCGTGGCACGCCTCAGGCTCTTTTATGATAACGATTATTCGTTCGAGGCAAACAGTACCGTTTCGGTTGGAACGGTCATGCGTATATCCGTGCCGGATCATATGATCGAGCGATAGGGAAGCAACACATCGGAAACCGTGGGGGATTGTGAAGATGTTAAACGTATATATTGCAGATGACGAAGTATGGATCACATTGGGGCTCAAGAAACTGCTGGAAAAGATCGATGTTGATATTTTTGTGCTTGGAACGGCTAATAACGGCCTGACAGCCAAGGAAGAGATCGGTGAGTTTAAGCCGGACGTTGTCTTTACCGACATTCGAATGCCCGGACTTTCGGGACTGGAGCTTTTACAGGCGATTCCGCAGGTATCACCCGAGTCAAAAGTGGTGATCATCACGGGATTCGCAGAGTTTGACTATGCGAAGGAAGCCTTGAAGCATCATGCGTTTGACTATCTGCTTAAGCCGATCAAGGAAGAAGAGCTATCAAGAGTAGTGCATGCGATTCTGGCTGAGCGAGGTGAGGCGCCGCAGGAAGAAAGTGCGCCGCCCGTATATGACAAAATGGTCGACAACGTGATCCGTGAGATCAGAGAGAACTATATGGAAGATATCACGTTGACAGAACTTGCGGATAAGTACAATATCAGCACAGGTCATCTAAGCAACATGATCAAGGAGCGTCTGCAGGTCAACTTTTCCGACTACGTTGCTTCGCTTCGGATGCAGCGTGCAAAGGAGCTTCTTCGGGATGAGAGCATTTCGATCCAGGAGATCGCGGAGACCGTCGGGTATAAAGATTATTTCTATTTCACAAAAGTATTCAAAAAGATAGAAGGTATTTCACCGAGCAAATATCGAAAATCCATCTGATTGTGCAATGGCCGAACCGTTCATGATGCGGTTCGGCTCTTTTTTTGCAAAAATATTACCAATCGGCAAAAGAATATGCATACTTTTTTGGACATATTCACCTTAATATGTTCACGGAAGCAAAAATATGTTGTGCAAATTAGGAGGGGTGAAACGTGAGAACGTATCTTTCATATATGCTTGATCCGAAGGATCCGGTGTGGCCGGGCGAACCCAATATCGAGATCACGCAGTGCACGGAGATAAAAGGGGAGAGCCAGTACAACTCGTTTCTGTCCAATCTCCCGAATCATTGCGGGACACATTACGACGGTCCCTGGCATTTTAATCCAAACGGCGTCAAGATCTCGGAACTTCCGATGGAGTATTTCTGGTTTGACAATGTTGCGGTCATAGATGCGCCGAAAGGTCCTGCGGAAGGTGTTGAGCCAAAAGACTTGGAGCCATTTAAAGAGGAGATCGCAAAGGCGCAGCTTTTGCTTATCAAAACGGGCTTTGCTTTTGTCAGAGAGAGGGATCCGAAGCTGTATCAGACCAAAGGTCCGTACATCTCACCGGAAACGGCATCCTATCTGGTAGCGAACTATCCGAATCTCAATACGATCGGATTTGATTTCCTTTCGATCGGATCACCGGCAAATACGCTGTCGGCAGAGACGCACCGCACTCTGCTCGGATGTCACTCCAAGCATTTTATAACCGGGATCGAGGATATGGACCTTAGGCCGTTATACGAAAAACAGGTGAAGGTAAAACATGTGATCGCGGCACCGCTTCGGATCGTGGGGCTTGACAGCTCACAGGTAAGTGTGATCGCGGAATTAGAGAAGGCGTAAAACCATTCTTCGAGTGGGGGAATTATATATAACATCTTTCTAAGGAGGGGAACATGAAAAAGA
>JAIKWO010000172.1 GCA_024684675.1 Lachnospiraceae bacterium | reverse complement strand
ATTTTGAACGATATGATCCAGATTCACCAGCACGTAAGTGCGGGCATATTGGTCAAAATCAAACATCTTAATTGTCCTTTACTTATCCAATTCTTTCATGACAGACGCAATCTCCGGTAAGAGATCGCCTGCCAGGAGGCTTCGCTCACCCAAACGCGTTCTTGCCTTATCTCCCATCATACCATGAAGCAAAACACCTGTATAGGTCGATACGGCAGGATCTTTTGTCTGCGCCGTAAGTCCGGCAATCAGCCCCGCCAGTACATCTCCGGTGCCGCCGGTGCCCATTCCGTCATTCCCTGTGCAATTTAAGAAAACGCGCCCGTCAGGAAGCGCTACAAGCGTCCTTGCATCCTTCGCAGCCAGGATCACATGATGTTCTCTTGCAAAATCCCGCACGATTTTGACGCGGTCATGATGCAGTGCTTCAATAGAAAGCCCCGTAAGGCCGCCAAGCTCTCCGGGATGCGGCGTTAAAACAACCGGAATCCGATTCGCAGCCGTCTCTAAAAGTGCCATCTCTTCCGATACGATTCGAAGCCCGTCCGCATCGATGATCACGGGACAGGAAGCCTTTCTTAAAGTGATGCGTACGATCTCTTTTGAAAGTTCAGTCCTTCCAAGTCCGGGGCCTACCAGAACCGCGTCCGCCCGATCAAGCGCTTCATTGAGAAGCTTAACTGTTTCATTTGCATCATCCGGATCATACAGCGACATCACCGCTTCCGGAAGGTCTTTCATTAAGAGATCGCGGTTGACTCTGTCAGTCATTACTTCAACGAGCCCCGCGCCGCTTCTGTAGGCCGCTTCCGCACAGAATCTGCATGCGCCGTACATATTCTGACTGCCCGCGATCACAAGCACACGCCCGTATGTGCCTTTATTGCCTCCCTGTTTTCTACAGGGAAAACTGTGAAAAGCCGAACGATCCAGCAAAAAGAGGCCTTCTTCATGAAGAAGCGGCATGCTGATCCCGATCGGGCGGATCTCCAATTCACCGGTACAAGATGCCCCGGGATAGAAATACTGCCCGGCCTTCCCATATGCGAATGTAACGGTCAGACCGGCTCGGAAAGCGCAGCCCATAATAAGACCTCTATCCGCAGAAACGCCGGATGCGATATCAACCGCCACGCGGTATGCATGCGCCGCATTGGCACCCTCGATCAGCCGCGCCTCAATGCCCGTCACATCTCTTGATAAGCCAATACCAAAGATCGCATCTATGATGATGCCATAATCAGCAAATGATACTTCTGAAACAGATACAAATGCCATGCCCAGATTCTTTGCATACGAGAGCTGCGCACGGTATCCATCTGAACCGGTCGCATCTTCCCTTGCAAGGCAGATCGTCACATCGAATCCATACTCTTCAAGGATCCTGCCTGCCGCTATCCCATCGCCGCCGTTATTGCCGCATCCTGCAAGGATCAGCACGCGGCTCTCGTCTTGCCGGTCGCAAAAACGCTTCCTGATCTCGTCCGCTGTCGCAAAGGCCGCCCGCTCCATCAACGTAAGTGAAGGGATCCCGATCGTCTCAATCGTGTAGCTGTCGGCACGTTTCATAAGAGCCGCATCCAGTATTCGTTTCATGCTTTTCTCCTAATAATAGAAAAATGCGCCAAAAGAAAACTTCCGGCGCATCCGATCAATTGTCCTGTTCCGTATTCTGCGGCTTGTCTGCCGCCTGATCTGCTTCCTGCTTAGCTGCCTTTGGTTCTGCCTTCTGCTCTTCTTTGGAGCCGGACGGCTTCTTCTCGGAAGGCGTGTACTTCATGTCAAAGATTTCGATCACTTCAGCGCCGAAAATGTCATGCATATACGAATAAAGCTCGTGATTCATGATCTCGGCCTGCTGTTTCTGGATAAGCTTTGTTTTCAGCTCCACACGCGTCTTGGCAACCCACTCTGCGATCTCATCGATCAGTGCGGAATTGGTTTGCAGCCTTTCATAGCAAACCTCCATCGTCGCAAGCATCAGCTTATGATTCACTTCGTTCAATTCGCGCGGCAGTTCAAGCGCCTCGTCCTTCCATGCCTCGAGCTTTTCATTGCACTCTTCGATCAGACGCTTGTTCTCTTCGTTGGAAATTGCGGAATCCTCAGCGTCATCATCCATGGAAGACATGATATTGTTCATCAGACGCTTCTTCAGCTTGTGAACATCCTTCATGTCGGTATTCAGCTTGCCCTGACGTTTTAACAGTTCATTGACTTCTTCGGTCAGCTGTCTGATCTCTTTCGTCTCGCCGGTCTGCGTAAACAGCCTGTGCCATTTATTGTCCAGCGTCAGAATCGGGATCTCTTTGCCTTCGAGGGCCTGGGTGTATTGGTCGTGCTTGTCCATGCGAATACCTCGCGATCATCAGTCGCAACTGATCATATATGACAGCTTCATCAAACTGTCGGACAAATGTACATTCTCCACTTTAATACTCTTCGGAAGATGCAGATCGACATGCGCGAAGTTCCAGAATGCCTTAACGCCGTATCCGACAAGCGTATTGGCGACCTCAACCGCACTGTCCTTCGGAATCGTGAGCACGGCGATGTCGATATTGTATTCATCGACGCATGCTTTGATCCGATCCATCGGCTGCACGGTAATGCCTCTGATCTGCTTGCCCTGAATCTGCTCGTTCGTATCGAAGATTCCCTTGATAATGAACCCTCTACGCTCGAAATTCATGTAATTTGCAAGCGCCTGTCCCAGATTGCCGGCTCCGATGATGATCAGATGATGCTGCTGATCAAGACCCAGAATCTTGCCGATCTCAGAATACAGAAACTCTACATTGTAACCGTATCCCTGCTGTCCGAATCCTCCGAAATTATTGAAATCCTGACGGATCTGCGATGCCGTCACGGCCATGAGCTTACTTAAATCCTGTGAGGAAATGCGCTCAACACCTTCATCGCGCAGTTCTCCCAGATAACGATAATACCGCGGCAGCCTACCGATGACTGCCTGTGAAATCTCTTTCGCTTCCACGTTGATACTCCCATCGTTGCCTGTCCAAGTTGCTACAATATTTATTTTATCACATGTTAAAAATATGTCAATGAAATGGAGCGCGGCTTTTGTCACTTGTCTTCTATCAGAACATAAGATAAAATATGGTGCGGAAAAGGAACGAAAAACATGATCTTATCAGTGCAAAAAATATCAAAAAGCTTTTCAGAGGTGCCGGTCTTAAAAGACTGCTCCTTTCATATAGAAGACCACGAAAAGGCTGCTGTTGTCGGCGTTAACGGTGCAGGAAAGACAACGCTCCTTCGGATCATCATGGGCGAACTTGCGCCCGATGAAGGCGTGTCCGTTCTGACCAAAGACAAAACGATCGGGTATCTTGCGCAGAATGCGGAGCCCGACACGGATGCGACGATCTACGAAGAGCTTCTCTCCGTCAAGCAAGATCTCATTGACTTAGAGCATGCGCTTCGAAGCACCGAACTGCAAATGAAAGGTGCTTCGGACGATGAGGCGAAGCTCGCTACCCTTATGGAGCGCTATGCCGATCTGACGCACCGCTTTGAGATGGCAGACGGCTATGCGTATAAAAGCGAATTAACCGGTGTATTAAAAGGGCTTGGCTTTACGGAAGACGAGTTCGGCAAAGAGATCCATACCCTCTCCGGCGGTCAGAAGACACGCGTGGCGCTCGGCAAGCTCCTGCTTCTTAAGCCTGACATCATCCTGCTCGACGAGCCAACCAACCACCTGGATCTTCGTGCGATCGCCTGGCTTGAAAACTACCTTCTGAATTATAAAGGCGCGGTTCTTGTCGTATCGCATGACCGCTACTTCCTTGATAAAGTCGCCGGCAAGATCATCGAGATCGACCAGACGAAAGCAACCACTTTTATCGGCAACTACTCAGTCTATGCAGCCAAGAAAGAGATCCTCCGCGCTGCTGCGATCAACGCCTACATGAATCAGCAACGCGAGATCAAGCATCAGGAAGAAGTCATTGAGAAGCTTCGTTCCTTTAACCGCGAGAAGTCGATCAAGCGTGCCGATTCCCGTGTCAAGATGCTCGATAAGATCGAACGGATCGAAAAGCCCACGGATACCAACACCGATATGCATCTGACGCTGACACCGCGCGTTTTGAGTGGCAAGGATGTTCTCTCTGTTCAGTCTCTATCCAAAGCCTTTGGCGATGAGACGCTTTTTACCGATCTTTCGTTTGAAATCAAGCGCGGTGAGCATGTCGCGATCATCGGCGATAACGGTACCGGCAAGACGACGATCCTAAAGATCATCAATGACCTTGTTGCAGCGGATGCCGGAAGCGTCACGCTGGGCGCCAATGTACAGATCGGCTACTACGACCAGGAACACCATGTCCTGCACACGGATAAGACGCTTTTTGACGAGATCTCGGATGAATATCCGTCGCTTACCAATACGGAGATCCGTAATACGCTTGCCGCTTTTCTCTTTACAGGGGACGATGTGCAGAAACGCATCAAAGACTTATCGGGCGGCGAGCGCGGACGCATGTCGCTTGCAAAGCTCATGCTTTCGGAAGCAAACTTCCTGATTCTCGACGAGCCAACGAACCACCTGGATATCGCCTCCAAGGAGATCCTGGAGGATGCGTTAAACGGCTATGAAGGCACAGTTCTCTATGTCTCCCACGACCGTTATTTCATTAACCGGACGGCGCATAGAATCCTTGAACTCTCCGGCCAGACCTTTACCGGCTATCTTGGCAATTACGATTACTATCTGGAGAAAAAGGGAAATGCCGCAGATCCTGTCTCATCGGCGGGCGGAAAAAACGTTTTCTTCGGCTCTGCCGCAGGAAGCGCTGCCGTTTCGCAAGCGCCGCCCGAAAACGACGGAAAGCTCGACTGGCAGGCACAAAAAGAACTGCAGGCAAAAAGGCGCAAAGCAGAAAACGCACTGAAAAAATGCGAGGAAGAGATCGATTCGATGGAAACAAGAAAAAGTGCCATCGATGAAGAGATGGCACTTCCTGAAGTCTGTACAAATGTTGCAAAGCTCTCCGCTCTCCAGAAAGAAAAGGAAGAGCTTCATGAAAAGCTTGAAAAAGCTTATGAACTGTGGGAATCCTTAAGCGAGAGCATCGAATGATGCACGGATCGCTTTGATATAATCCGCACTGTTTAATACGGTAACGTCTTTTAGAGAGGTGATCAGGGCCAGGTCCTTGGTCATCTTTCCGCTTTCTATGGTGCTAATCACGGCCTTCTCCAGACGATCTGCGAAAGCCATCAGATCCTTGTTCCCATCAAGCTCACCGCGCTTACGAAGCGCGCCCGTCCAGGCAAAGATCGTTGCGACCGAGTTCGTTGACGTCTCCTCTCCGTTTAGATGCTTATAATAATGACGCTGTACGGTTCCGTGCGCCGCTTCGTATTCATACACGCCGCTCGGACTTACGAGCACGCTTGTCATCATCGCAAGGGAGCCAAACGCGCTCGATACCATATCGCTCATCACATCGCCGTCGTAGTTCTTGCAAGCCCAGATAAAACCGCCTTTGGATTTCATGACACGCGCGACCGCATCATCAATCAATGTGTAGAAATACTCAATGCCTGCCTTCTCAAAAGCTTCCTTGTAGTCAGCATCATAAATCTTCTGAAAGATATCTTTGAAGGTGTGATCATACTTCTTGGAGATCGTATCCTTCGTTGCAAACCAGAGATCCTGCTTCGTATCAAGCGCATAATTAAAGCATGCCTTTGCAAAGCTTTCGATCGAAGCATCCAAGTTATGCATGCCCTGCAATACACCGGCGCCTTTAAATACCTGGATCGTCTCGCGCATTTCCTTGCCGTCCTCGCCCGTAAAGACAAGCTCTGCCTTGCCGGGACCGGGTACTTTCATCTCCACGCTCTTATAAACATCGCCGTATGCATGACGCGCCAGCGTGATCGGCGCTTTCCAGTTGCGGACGCACGGCTCAATGCCTTTTACAATGATCGGCGCGCGGAACACGGTGCCGTCCAGCATCGCGCGGATCGTGCCGTTCGGGCTCTTCCACATCTCTTTCAAGTGATATTCATCCATACGTGCAGCGTTCGGCGTGATCGTCGCGCACTTGACCGCAACACCGTATTTCATGGTCGCCTTGGCACTCTCGGCTGTGACACGGTCGTCCGTCTCATTTCTGTGCTCCAAGCCAAGATCATAGTACTCTGTCTTTAAGTCGATATACGGAAGCAGCAGCTCTTCCTTGATCATCTTCCAGAGAATTCTGGTCATCTCATCCCCGTCCATTTCAACAAGCGGGGTCGTCATCTGAATCTTATCCATCATAACTCCTATTAAATCATTAAACGTCTTCCGACTCGTCGTAGCGTTCAATGAATCCGTTTTTGGTCATATTATCGTAAGCATTCTTAATGTGTTCACTTGCAAGCTTCTCAGCCAGCTCGGCGTCTTTCGTGCGGATCGCTTCCATGATCCCGCGATGCTCCGCATTGGAGGCAAGGCTTCTCTCCGAATTGGAAAGCGTCTTCTTGCGGACGCGCAGCACATACTGATGATAGTCCTTCAGAGCATGCTCGAGCATCTTGGAATTGGATGATTCGTAGAGGATCTCGTGAAAACGATTGTCCATCTCCGCCATCTGCTCCGCATGACCTTTAGATGCATGGAATTCAGACAGAAAGATGTTCTCTTCCATCTCCGTCATCTGCTCTTCCGTGATGTTATCAACGGCGAGTCTGGCGCAAAGGCCTTCGAGCGGCGCACGCATCAGGTAGATATCCTTGATGTCCTTAGCCGTGATGCCCGTTACATAGGCACCCTTATTCGGCACGATCTGAATGAGCCCTTCCAGCTCCAGCTGCCTGAATGCCTCACGGACCGGTGTCCGGCTGACGCCAAGCTCCTCGCCGATCGCCACTTCCCTTAGCTCTTCGTTCACTTTGTATTGACCGCTTAAGATATCCTCGCGGATCTTGTTAAATACGCGGCCTCTTAGCGAAAACTTGTCCGTCACTTCGGACTTCACATTGTAATTCACCATCTTGTCTACTTCCCTTCCCGCTCCTTGATCTTATTATATACAAGTGAGGGCTGACCCGACTTTTCACAGATCTCTTTCATAACGGCGATCAGCTCATCGTCTGTCATGACGGTCACACGGCCGGACTCGTATTCCGTATCGACCCACGCCTTGACCGCCTGTACGAGCTCGTCGTTCTTATCGACGGATTCAAGACCTTCCAGCCTGAAGTAAGAGTTGATCCAGTGTGCGATGCCCGCCAGACCGGATGTATTGGAGACCGCACAGAGTGCGGGTCTGTTCAGGAACTTCTCAGTATCAAAGATGTTGTAGATCTCTTCGTTCTTTAATAAGCCGTCCGCATGGATGCCGGCACGCGTTACATTGAAATTCTTGCCGACAAAAGGCGTACGCGACGGGATCTTGTAGCCGATCTCCTTCTCATAGTACTCAGCAAGCTCGGTGATGACCGTCGTATCCATGCCGTTTAAGTGGCCTTTGAGCTGCGCGTATTCAAATACCATCGCTTCCAGCGGCGTATTGCCTGTTCTCTCGCCAATACCAAAGAGCGATGTGTTGACGCCGGAGCAGCCATAGAGCCAGGATGTCGTCGAGTTGACAACCGCCTTGTAGAAGTCATTATGTCCGTGCCATTCCATCATCTCGTGCGGTACACCCGCATGCGTATGAAGCGCGTAGATGATACCCGGGACGGAACGCGGGATAACGGCACCGGGATAGTTGACGCCATACCCCATTGTATCGCAGGCGCGAACCTTGATCGGGATCTTGTATTCATCCATCAGTTTCATCAGTTCTAAGCAGAACGGCACAACATAGCCGTAGATATCCGCTCTTGTGATGTCCTCTAGATGACAGCGGGGGCTGATGCCCTCTTCGAGGCAGTCACGCACGATGCTGAGATAATGGTTCATCGCCTCGCGCCTGTTCATCTTGAGCTTCAGGAATATATGATAATCGGAACAGGAAACCAGAATACCGGTCTCCTTCATGCCGATATCCTTGACCAGTTTAAAGTCTTCTTTGCTTGCACGGATCCAGCTGGTAACTTCGGGGAACTGATACCCCCTCTCCATACATTTATAGACCGCGTCACGATCCTTCTTGCTGTAGAGGAAGAATTCGCTCGCGCGGATCATACCGTTCGGACCGCCAAGACGATGCAGATAATCAAAGATCGTCACGATCTGCTCCGTCGAATACGGGGCTCTGGACTGCTGACCGTCACGGAATGTTGTATCGGTGATCCAGATCTCTTTGGGCATATTATGCGGCACGATCCTGTCATTGAACGGGATCTTCGGGATCTCCGTATATGGGAACATATTCCGGAACGCATTGGGCTTCTTGACATCGTCAAGAATATACATATGCTCTTCTATCTCAAGGAGATTATTCTTCTCATTCAGCGAGACCGGCCGATTCGCAAAATAATTCTCATCGTATTCCATTTTTTCATCCTCCTCTTGAAACGCTGTTATGTATCATTGTATACAATGAATAATTGTATGTCAACAGCACAAAGCAAAACAGCCCTCGAATATGAGGGCTGTTTAATGAGCTAATTCTTTATCTGACATGTATGCGCTTATATATTTGACATTTATGCGCTTATTTATCAGACACATTTGAGGTAAATCTGTTGAGAATCTCTTCGAGCTTCTTCCAATTCAGGCAACGTCGTTTCAATTGTCCACTAGTATTCTTCTTCTGAACCAATCGATACAACTTGTTAGCCTTTGAAACGATTATTTCCTGATTCTGCCTGCAAAATTTCAACTGATCTATAACAAGGTTTTTATAGCGCTTTATCTTCTCACTGTCATTTGAATGAATTTTCATATCCACTTCAGTGATAACGTCATCGCGGACAGGTATCATATTATTAAAATCAAGAACACCTATAAGCTTCCCGTTCGCATCCAAGATCTTATGAAAATCTATGCTATTTTTCATGCAACCATGCTTCTCTTTTGGAGAAATTTCATGTTCACTGTATAAATTTTAAGACGCTTCTGATCCATTTAACTTCTCAAAAAAGGAGCTGCTCAATCGAACAGCTCCTCAACTTCCACTTTAGCTGGAAAGAATCCCTCACGGTAGGACTCACCGCTCTTACAACCGCCACTTTGATGGACAAGCCATCCAGTAGGCCTCACTTCTCTTACAACTGCCACTTCGATGGAAAACCATCCAGCAAGCCTCTCTGCACTTAAAAGTATAGATTTACTAAATACCTGTGTCAACCGCCATATTATTAAAAAAGCGTAAATTTACAGTTATTGAAAAGGGCTGCTCTTGCGAACAGCCCTTCATTATTATGTTAAGCGACCTGCGTCTTCTTATCCTTCTTTAAGAAAAGGAAGCCTGCCAGGCATGCGAGGCCGATCGCGAGGAACCACTTCGGGTGGATCGGATCGCCCGTCTTGGGCGTGACATCCATCTTGCCCTCCGAGATGTTGTTGGTATCCACATAGATGCCATACGGTGAAAAATGTGTCGCCGTAAAGGAAATGCAAGGTACCCCATCGATCTCGTTGAACTTCACGCCGAGCTTATCAAGCTCTTCGTTGATGACACCCGCCGCCATATTGTTACCGCCATACTGCTTCGTGATCTCCGGAAGCGGCATCGTGATATCGATCGAGAGCCCCGATGTATCGGAGATCTGAACCGTTCCGGTCGCGTCGTACAGCGAGAAGTCAAACGCATCAAAGAGGAACGATGAAATATCACCATACCCTTTCTGTAATGCTTCCTTGAACATCATCTCTGCCGCCGGATCCTGCGTGATCTTCACAACAAACTGATCGTTGGAGCCGTTCACTCTCGCGCTCGCCAGATCCGTATGTGTAAATCCGGGATCTGCGAAAACAACCGTCGCATTGGTCTTCGGCTTCGATTCATTCGGAGATGCCGTATCCGCTGTATCTCTTCCGCCGGACCCTGAGCCGGAACCACTGCCCGTGCCGGAACCGCTACCAAGACCCGGTGCACCCGCGCCTAGAGAATCCGCGCTGTAGGTAACGCCGGAATTGTTCGTTCCGTCCTTATAGTTTGCTTCAACGGTAACGCTGTTGTCGGGCATCTCAAAGGTCGTCATCTCGTTGGTTACATTGACGATCGATACGTTCTTGGATGTTGTGGTCCAATATGCGAACGTCTTCCCGGTCGGTGCAGGGTTCGCTGTAATGGTGACTGTACGGCCTTCCTTATAACGTCCGCTTCCGAGACCGTTTACGACGGTAACGGTATGAACGTCATCATCATCGTCGTCATCGTCGTCATCATCATCGTCGTCATCATCGTCGGAGCCTGAGCCGCCGCCACCGCTGCCTCCACCACTGCTATTAGACGAATACTGTGCGATACAGGTGGTATCTTTCTGGATGTTGCTGTAGGTCGGACTCCAGCCGGTGAAGGTGTAGCCTGTTCTCGAGGGATTCGAAGGAGGCGTTGCGACGCCGCCTGCAGCTACGTACTGCGTCTCACCGATCTGCGTTCCGTCGTAATCAACAAAGTATACCGCATAGGAGCCTTCATCCTGTGAATATTGCGCTACAAGTGAGGTATCCTTCGTAACATTCTTATATCCGTCCGTCGGATTCCAACCGGTAAACTTGTAGCCATCTCTCGTCGGCTCCGGATCCGGTAAGGTTGCATTGGCGCCACTATCTACCTGTTGTCTGTCAAAGACAGACCCGTCATAATCATAGAAGGTAACCGTGAATTGATCTCCGATTGGTATAAATTCGAAGTCCCAATATTTTGCATAACGCTCCGCTGCACTATCATTATATGAATGAATCCTTACAGTTTTTTGATAATGATCCGGGAAAGCATCGGATGTGATCGAAACTTCACGTCCATACATATATACATCAATCGGACGATCACCGCTGAATGCACCATCCAATATTTCATTAACCGTGCTCGGCAAATCAACTTCACTCAACAATCCGGCATCTTTCTCCGTGGGTGATTCTGAGCCGTCAGACATAATCTTCGGAGCTGCAACTCCTGCATTTTTAAAACAATTATCCGGTATCGTCTTCAGATTGTTGGTATCTCTGAGATCGATTGTACCAATATGTTTACATCCTTCAAATGCCGATTGTTGAATCTCACTAACATTCCTAAGAAGTGGATCTTCCGATGCGATGACCATCCCTTTTCCGATGGTGTCTCCTCTTGCCGGGAGACACTCTTCCAAGCGATAGGTTCCGTCATCTTTCTTTGAATACAGAATCCCATTCTCAGAGATAAACGTTTCATTACCTGTTGCGTCAAGATCCTTCAGATTCGGGCAGTTAATAAACGGAGTCGAGCCGATCTTCTGAAGCTTTTCGCCAAGCTTAACCGTCTTCAAGGCCTCGCAGCTATCGAACGCATTGTCGGGAAGTTCGGTTACATCATACATGATGATGGACTCTACGTAGTCATTACCCTTGACCACATTCTCTGTCGGCTGCGACTTCTTTTGGTATCTACTACTATCTGTCTCCGTATCACCGCTATTATCATCCTTAATAGAACTGCTAAACAGACCTAACGTCAGGTTATCAAGATCTGTTCCATCCGTTTTAGCATATTTCAAATATTCTTTATTTAAATACTTTTCCTTATTGTAATTATTTAGGCTCGTTTTGTAGAATCCGGTTTTTTCATTGAATACATCGATAGACTGAACGCCGGCGGGAATCACAATATTCTTGGTTGCATTCACAATCTCATTTGCCATTCCCATAAGGCTGCGCCAGGAAGGCACACCTGCATCCCCACCATGCTCGTACGCGTAGATGATACTGTAGCCGTTTGATTCAGGATCATCCCAATAATCCAATCTCCAAGGACCATCTGCCGCATCTACTAGCTTCTTAATCGCCTGATCATCCGCATCTATAGTAATTGCAGCCGCCAACTCTTTAAAAGTCGAATTCTTGGAAGCATTGGATTCTTCTAATCTGGCTTGCAAATCCTGTAATGCCTGTGGTTTTTCAGAAGCGGAAGCATCCCTAAAAGCGACAGCAGCTTCATGATCCAAGCGATACGGTTCCCAATCGGAAGTAGAATACTGCTTGGTGAGCGTCTTCTCAATCTCAGCAATGTACTCTGCATTATCATTGTCAATGTCGTTATAGAACGGATAATCTACAAGCGTTACCTCACCGGTCACATTATTCCGCATAACAGTCAGGTTAAGCGGATAATCTGTCTTATAGCAAATGCGAAGATGGTCCAGTTTATTGGCGTATACATCCTCAGCCATTGCAAATTCAAACGGTGCATAGCCAACTACGATATCTCCATGGAAAATCATGGGATTTCCTTGGGTTGAAAAGGCATCAGTTCCGATCGTCAGCTTCTCATATTTTGATGCATCGGTCGGAGAGACGAATTTCACATTGACTGCCTCGGAAGTCGCTTCCGAATCACAGTTTACAAATGCACGATCCCCAATTTTCTCAATATTTTTACCGATTTTGATCTTTTTCAGTAGCGGGCAGTCTGCAAAGGCTTCGTTTCCGATCTCCGTAACACTGTTGCCAAGAGAGACAGATTCAAGTTGTGTACAGCCCTTTAAAGCACCGCTCTCGATCTTAGCAATTTTGGAGTCATCTTCAATGATCAGCTCTTTCATGCCCTTTTCATCGTTCGGCGGAGCAGCTTTTCCTTTGATCAGATCGCCAAAGCATCCGCTTGCAATTCCGGTAACATCTGTATTGCCAACTTTGGCAGGAACCGTAACAGTACCGGCCGGTTCTGACGTATTAAGCAGGTTACAGGATTGGAGAATGCCATCTTCCGTAATGGCAAGAATATAGTTCTGCTCACGATCCGCTACCTCATAATACTTCTTGCCGGAAGCATCATAATAGCAATACGGCACGACATCGGATACCATTGTCCGCGCAACCCATGTACTTGACCTCGGTGCTGCCGGACTGACAGTGTTGCCATCCTTGGGGCCGATTACATAGAAATTCTCATTTGCAACTTCATAAAACAGTCCGCTAGGATTAGCAGGTGGAATGGTGGAATCATAATAATCAAAGGATAACTCACCACAAATGGTGGTATTCGTTGTGGAGCCACCCGTAAAGTCAACCACCTCAAGATTGCGGCAATTGTAAAATGTAAAATCAGGGAAAGTTGCTGCCGATTGCGTTCCGTATTTCGTAAAGCCAAGCAACACCTTTTTCAAGCCACCGCGCTCTGCAAGGACATAATCCGGTACTTTTTTGCCGCCTGCAGCCGTCCCCCAGTTCGTTGCAAGTCCTGTCGGGAATGTGAATGTATCCATTTTCCCGGGTCCTGCAGACAACGCAAAACAAGCTTTTCCAAGCCAAGTGACCACAGAAGAAGCTCTTTTCCAATCAAAATTACCAAGATTCTCGCAATCAAAGAACGCGTAATCGTCGATCACAAGATTCTCTTTATACTGTTCATCCAAAAACTTTATCTCGGTTAAGCTGTTACAATATGAAAAAGCGCCTTTTCCGATCGAAGTCAACGTATTCGGGAACGTAAAGCTTTGCAATGCAGAGTGAGAGAAAGCCTCATAACCGATCTCTGTCTTGGCAAGATTACTGTTGTTACCAAAAGTAACTTTTTTCAAATTGTTACAATCATAAAACGCACGCGTTCCGACCTGCTGCAGTCCCTCAACACTGACCTCATTCATCGAAGCACCTTGAAACGCATAGTCGCCGATGTATTGCAGATTAGC
Organism: Lachnospiraceae bacterium; assembly: GCA_024684675.1. Taxonomy (GTDB): domain Bacteria; phylum Bacillota; class Clostridia; order Lachnospirales; family Lachnospiraceae; genus VSOB01. The sequence goes on along the minus strand of JAIKWO010000172.1, from coordinate 2,665 downwards.
GTTACAGACAACTTTGCCCACGTTGCTGAGACCCTCAAAAACATGATCGGCAATCCCGACGATGCTATTGGTAATACCGTAACAAAGAAATCTCTCACCATCGGTAATAAAGATATCCGAACTATATGAATCAGATTTAGCCTGAGGAACATAAATTGCTTTATTACCGTCAGAAGAATCATATACGAGTTGGAGCTTAAAATCACTAAGTGTCATTCCGGAAGGAGCATCCGGAACATTTGAAGCCGTTGCGCACTCACAGTACAACTCGAAAAGAGGTTCACCCGTGATATTAAGAGAAAAATCTTTCGTCGGCGCGGGGGTAGGAGCTGCCGGATCTAAGTTATCTTCCCAGTCCTTGTAATCAGCTACATAAGCATTGTATTCAGTCTCCTGATATTTTTTAACCAGCTGAATTATACTATTAGCTTTCAATTGATCTAACTTGGAAACAGCTCCTGAATCCGCCGAATCCCACATATAGAAATAGGACTTCCCATTCAAATCATAATAATCTGATGTAGAAGCCGTTGGGGCAACAGAAACTGTCAGTTCATTATTATTAGGCTCAGGGGTTTGAAAAGTAAATGTAAGATCATTCAAATACTTTCGGAAGTTCTTGTAACAATCTTCTGAAACAATTGCATAGTTTAAGTAAGCAACGCTTGGTATATCCAACGTAGTATCTTTTATTACGCTGTTGTTATATCCTATAATGACAGATACATCCTGATCAGACGGATTGCCGGTAGTCTTCTTCGGGATCGTACGAATATAAAACTGTTTTTGATATCTATATACTCCATCCTTTGTAATGGTTCCGCTCCATTTTGAATGGGCAGCGGTTCCACCCTCTTCTGCCGCCGTACGCTTGTCCAGAGTATAATCAAACTCCATCTGGGGTCTTACAGGGTCTGTTTCATCTTCATAAAGCGTACCGCTGGAATTCTTCAGGATGTCCTTCTCATAGCTATAATCGGGTTCACGATGAATATCCGTATAAGACCCATGCCCGTCCGCCGCTTCATTGCCCGGAACCGGAATGGATGCAACCGCAATGGAAGTGATCAAAAGAACCGTCGCTGTGATGCGGCGCGTCCTTCTGTCAAATACTTTTCTTCTAGCTTTCTTTTCTTTGGCCATGTTGCCTTCCCTCTTTGATCAACCGACTTTCTTCGCTATTACAACAAATCTGCCGTCTTTGGTCTCCGTCTTGTCGCAGGTGGACAGTGTCAACAGCCTGTCACCGTACGTCACATTGATATTCGCATCAAAGAGCGCCATCTTCTCGATCGCGCTGATGTTGGAATTGAACTCCTCTTCGGAATTCGCATCAATGAACTGATAATATTTAAATGTGATCTCGTTGTCCGGATGCACTTCATCCATGAAAACGTATGCGATCTTATAGGTGCCCTTTTCGTAGATCGTATCGAACTGGATCGTATCGTGCGCCCGCAGGTACGTCTGATCCTTGTAAAGATCAAGCTTACCGAACATCTTGCCGGATGACATATGATGACCGTATACGATCAGATTTGTACTGGGCTTTAATACATCGCAGTCCGGATCCATGAAGATACAACCGTTCTTATCCGACTCCTGGTTAAAGTTATGCGTCAGATAGTATTCACGGTCGCCGTTCTGCATAACCGGATAGTCTATATTAGTATCGTCAATTTTGATCCATCCAATTAGGTTTTTATTCTTTGCAAGTAAATTTACGAACTCATCGAGTACCGGCGCGTCTCTGTCCGCGGCAAGCGTATAAGCAAGAGAAAGTTGCACATTGCCGCCCGCATGCTTCATGGCAGCCAGGCTTTCGTTATCCGCATTCGTACGCCCGTAATCGTAACTGTAGAATGTGATGTAACCAAGGCATGCCACTGCGATCAAAAAGAGCGCACAAGCCGTCAGTTTCCGGATCCGTTCCCGCTTTTTAAGCTGCGCCAGGATGGCTTCTTTCATATCATCATCGTAACCGGCGAGCTTCTCTTCCCACTCGCGATCACGCTTTTTCTTTCTCGCCACCTGCTCCTGACGCTCCCTTCCCCTACGGGCACACTTACCCATAGTCAATTCATACTACTATATATTGTACTAAATCTTGTAAAAAAAGCAAGAGTAATATCAACATCTAGCCATTAAGTCCTATGTGCGCCCTCCCGTGGTGCAAAAAAGCGCCTGCCCGTTGTCGAGCAGACGCTTTATAACCTCTTATTCTTTTACACCGCCAAGGGATACGCCTTCCACGATGAATTTCGAAAGAAGGAAGTATGCCACGAGCATCGGGAAGATCGTGATCGTGAGCCCTAAGAATACCACACCGTAATCGGTACGGAAGGATTCGCCGGTCAGCATGGAAACAAACATCGTCAGCGTCTTCTTCTCGGTTGATGTGATCAGAAGCTGCGGAAGGAATAAGTTGTTCCAGCTTGCCACGAACTGGAAGATCGCCTGTGTTGCGATCGCCGGCTTCATTAAAGGGATCACGATAGTATTGAAAATACCGAATTCCTTTGCGCCGTCGATGCGGGCTGCTTCCACCAATGCGATGGACAATGCACCTTTCAGGTATTCACGCATGAAGAATACGACTGTCGGTGTTGTCAGAGCCGGGATGATCAGGGAGAAAAATGTATCATCCAGCCCGATCTTCAACATA
>JAIKWO010000155.1 GCA_024684675.1 Lachnospiraceae bacterium | reverse complement strand
CCCGCGGTTCTGCCGGAAGAAGTCCTAAGAGAAGCAGCTGATGAAATGCTTGACTATAAGGGGTCAGGTATGTCCGTTATGGAGATGAGTCATCGATCTAAAACCTATGACAATATCATCAAAGAAGCGGAGGCGGATCTTCGTGATCTGATGAATATCCCTGACAATTATAAAGTTCTGTTCCTTCAGGGTGGAGACAGTCTGATCTTTGCATCGGTTCCGATGAACCTGATGAAGCACAGAAAAGCCGGTTATATCCTGACCGGTCAATGGGCTAAAAAGGCATATCAGGAAGCAAAGATCTATGGCGAGGCGGTCGAGCTTGCAAGTTCTGCCGACAAGACATTCTCCTATATCCCGGATTGCAGTGATCTTCCGATCACGGATGATATGGATTATGTTTATATCTGCGAGAACAATACGATTTACGGAACGAAGTTCCACAAGCTTCCCAATACGAAGGGGAAAGATCTTGTTGCAGATTTAAGTTCCTGCTTTTTGTCTGAGCCTGTTGATGTTACAAAATATGCGCTTATTCATGCAGGTGTTCAGAAGAATGTCGGACCTGCCGGCGTTCAGGTTGTGATCATCAGAGATGATCTTGTAACGGATGATGTGCTTCCGGGCACACCGACCATGATGAAGTACAAGACGCATGCGGACAACGATTCCCTTTACAATACACCCCCCGCATACGGTATTTACATTTGCGGTAAAGTATTTAAGTGGCTTAAAAAGAACGGCGGTCTTACCGCAATGAAAGAACTGAATGAGAAAAAGGCGAAGATCCTTTACGATTTCCTTGACAGCAGCAAGCTTTTCAAGGGTACGGTCGTTAAGGAAGACAGATCCCTCATGAACGTTCCGTTTGTAACCGGTAACGAAGAACTGGATGCAAAGTTTGTGAAGGAAGCAAAAGAGAACGGACTTGAAAGCCTGAAAGGTCACAGGACCGTTGGCGGCATGAGAGCCAGCATCTATAACGCAATGCCGATCGAAGGTGTTGAGAAGCTTGTTGCATTCATGAAGAAATTTGAAGAGGAGAATCTGTAATGTTTCATTATTATTGCTTAAACCCCATTGCAAAAGTGGGATTGGATCGCTTTAAAGAAAACTTTGAAGAGACAAAGGAGATCGGTGATGCAGAAGGTATTCTTGTAAGAAGTGCCGCAATGCATGACATGGAATTCTCCGATAAATTGCTTGCTGTTGCCAGAGCAGGCGCAGGTGTCAACAATATTCCGCTTGAAAGATGCGCGAAGCAAGGTATCGTTGTATTTAATACACCCGGGGCCAATGCAAATGGTGTCAAAGAGCTCGCAATTGCTTCTATGCTTTTAGCTGCTCGTGATATCGAAGGCGGTATTGAATGGGTGAAAGCGAATAAGGACAATCCTGATGTTGCCAAGGCAACAGAAAAGGAGAAGAAAGCTTTTGCGGGAACCGAGTTGGAAGGCAAAAAGCTCGGTATCATCGGTCTTGGCGCGATTGGTGTTAAGGTTGCGAATGTTGCAAAGCATATGGGAATGGAAGTATACGGATATGACCCTTATGTATCCGTTGATGCCGCATGGAACTTAAGCCGTGATGTACATCATGTGATCAATGTAGACGATATTTACGCGAATTGCGATTTTATCACGATCCATGTTCCGCTTCTTGATTCTACGAAAGGCATGATCAATAAAGAGGCCATTGCCAAGATGAAGGATGGTGTCATTCTTTTGAACCTTGCAAGAGATCTTCTTGTAAATGAGGCGGATGTGCTGCAGGGGATCAAGGAAGGGAAGATCAGAAAATATGTTTCGGATTTCCCGAATACCACGACGGCAGGTCAACCCGGCTGTATCGTAACACCGCATCTTGGCGCTTCTACAGAAGAGTCGGAAGACAACTGTGCAAAGATGGCTGTTAAGGAGCTCATGGATTATCTTGAGAACGGTAATATCACCAACAGTGTGAACTATCCGAACTGTGATATGGGTATTTGCTCGCAGGCCGGTCGTATCGCTGTATTCCATGAGAATAAAACCAATATGATCGCACGCCTTTCCAGTGTTCTTGGTGAAAAGAATATCAATATCTCCGATCTGACCAATAAGTCAAAAGGCGAATTTGCCTACACGCTGATCGATATCGAAGCAAGTGCCACACCTGAAGTGGTAAAAGCGCTTGAATCGCAGGACGGTGTTCTCCGCGTTCGCGTCGTAAAATAGAATTCATTACTTTTTCATAAATCCTGTCCGCTTGCGGGCAGGATTTTCAACTTGCCCGTCTAATGAATAAATGCTAGAATACAAAAGGCAGAGATTGATAAATATTAAACATACGGAGAATGTGACATGTTTGATTATCTGATCGGGACTGAAAATACAGCTGATATGCCTGATTCTTACCTTCAGGCGAACGAGATCGATTATACATATTTGCCTTATCGGATTGGCGATCATCAGTACACTAGGGAGAATGAACTTTCTTCCGAAGAATTCTATCGTCAGATGAGAAGCGGGAAGATGCCTGTTACGTCTCAGGTGAATCCGGAAGAAGCGAAGAAATTCTTCCTTGAAAAGAAGAAGATTTGCAAGAACATTCTTCATTTGTCCTTATCATCCGGCATCAGCGGCACATACAACAGCGCAAGACTCGCAGCAGAAGAAGTTATGGAAGAGGATCCTTCCGTGAACATTATTGTGATTGATACGCTTTGTGCTTCCATGGGGGTCGGTATTATCATCGATAAGGCTGTTAAAATGCGTAAACAGGGGCTTAGTATGGAAGAGAACGCGGCTCGTATTCGCGAGATGCTTCCACACTGCGTGCAGACGTTTACGGTAGATGATCTGAATCATCTGTATCGCGGCGGGCGTGTCAGCAGGACGACTGCCATCATCGGTACGGTTGCGGGTATCAAGCCGATCCTTCGTGTTGATGAGGAGGGTAAGCTGAGTCCGGTGACCAAAGTACGCGGTCGTAAGAAAGCCCTTTTGAAATTGGTAGATTATATGGAAGAGCACATTGGCTCGCATTATACGATGGAAGATACATTCTTTATCAGCCATGGGGACTGTTTGGAAGATGCGGAGTTTGTTCGCGATGAGATCGTGAAGCGATTCGGCATGCAGAATTGTATGATCAATGTTTTGAGTGCAACGATTGCTGCGCACGCAGGTCCGGGCACAGTCGCTCTTTTCTTTATGGGGGATAATCGCTGAATTTATGAGAGGAATTGAGACACAGGTCAGGAAGATCCGACGTATCATTTTTAAAGAG
>JAIKWO010000086.1 GCA_024684675.1 Lachnospiraceae bacterium | reverse complement strand
TTCAAAGTGCTCCGCACGATCTTAAAACTTTTCAAGAACTACAAGCCGTTCGCGTTCTTTACAATGATCGCTGTACTTTTATCGCTCCTTGCGCTCGGGTTCTTCATTCCGGTGTTGATTAAGTTTATTAACCTGCATATCGTTGACCAAATTCCGACACTTGTGATGTGCGGTTTCGTTGCGCTCGCCGCGATCCAGTCATTTTTCGCTGGTCTCATCCTAAGCAATATGAGCGGCGCTTCGAGACGGGAATTTGAGCAGTCACTGCTGCAGGCGAATCGGGAATTCAGGAGACTATTAAAAAAAGAGAAAAAGAAGAGAGCAGAAAAAAAGCAGAAAAAAGAGTAATCAATTTGCAAAGGGCGATCATGTAGTATCACATGGTCGCCTTCTTAAATTTCTGAATAAACCTCAAAACGAAGACAAGAAAATTTGTCCCGTTCGATATAAACAGCGCCATGTTGACACCGTCTACACCCCAGGTTCTGATGCAGGGCACAGATACAATGGCAGCCGTGATCGCACCGGCTGCTGCGCCGATGAAAAGTCCCATGCGATCACGCATAACGGTAAGAAGCATGCCCAAAAACCAGATGTAGGCGATCAGGCCACAGCAAAGTACCGTCGGTGCAAGCAGGTATGTATACGGTCTGATCTCTTCTGTAAAGACAAGAACGAGCACCCACTCACCAAGCAAAAGTGAGCCGGCAGTTGCCAATGCGACCAGCGCAATGATCGCAACCGACAGGTTCCGAAAAAGCTTTAAGAAAGCGGCTTTCCTTCCGGCTGCCAGATGGTCTGCAAACAGTTTTGTAAACGTTGTAAACACATAGGATGACAGAAGTTGGATCACGGATGCCGGAATTGCAACAGATGCATAGAAGCCCAGGATCTCACTTCCCATCATTTTCTCCAGGAAGTAGCGCGGAATCGGAACGATTGCATTTAAGCAAACCGCATACAGAAAGAGGGGCATACATTCTCTTGTAAGCGACAAAAGTGTATTGACCGTTCTTCCATTTTCACACGCCAAAGTCTCGCGTACCCGAAGAGAAAAGCAATCCAGACGCCTTGCCTTCGGTACATCATAAAGCAGGATCACTGCATAAACAAGACACAGCATAACAAGTGTCGTGATCACAAGATTTCCCGTCAGCTTTAGGGCAACAACAAATGAGAGCACCGTCAGGATCCCACGTATTAAAAATGATCGTCCTGCGATATCAAGACGCCATGCCCTTTGATCGATCCCATGGAAGACATCGACAAGTGCCTCACTCACGCGATAGAGCATAAACAGGATCAGGAATGTTGTTGTATACCGATCGTACCCGTTCACAAGAACGAACCCTGTATACAGCAGAATCGCGATCACTGTCATGATCACACGATGCGTTACATATGTATCCGCGGTGTATCTGTTCTGATCGGAAACCTGAAAATTGCGGACGCAAAAGTAAGCCACGTTGGTAAATACATTCGTAAGCGAAAGTCCCAGCGACAGAATCCCGCTCTCGGAATATCCCGCAAGATGCACGATCAGGATCGTCATCGCCCACTGCGCGCCGATGAAACCAAAGGAGCCGATCACGTTCCAGAGCATGTTCGATTGGATCACGGATGCTGTAGGCTCTGTATGCAATTGTTCATTTATCTGGAACTTCTCATCCATGTCTTCACACACTCAGTTCTTTGGGGATGTCTTCGGTTTTTCCGAACGCGCCAAATCTTCCGTTTACTCCTATCTGTAAACAGCTCGCAAAGTAAACGGCATGCCATCGTACGGCTCATCAAAATCAACCGGCTCGCCGTTATCGCTTCTCTCCCAGTGATCGAATTCTTTCCCTTCCAGTTTCGGATGGCGGATCTCATGCATCGGATAACCCTCCAACGCCGGCAGAGTTTTCTGCCCCAATTCTCCGCCCTGCGGATCGATCGGCAACTCATCATACCGCACCTGTCCGAACAGCGCTTTATCCAAAAAGAAAAGACGCTGCTCCATAAAGGAACGGATCCTTTCAACTTCTCCCCGGTAATCGTCCTCAAACGCAAACGGCTCGTCGTATTTTGCATGTTCAAACGGATCCCAGCGAACATAATCAAGTGATGCAGATGCACTAAGCATCGCTTGCAGCTTATCAAGCCCGCTTTCGATCATCTTCTTTGCCGGATCCTTCAATCTGTCCTCCAGGCAATCCCGTACCTTTCCCTGGAAAAATGCGCTCCCCATCAGGTCATGCCACCAGTTGGCATCCTTCTGTGCCGATGCCGCGTAGATCCCCCAGGGCTCCTGGAAATTCACCGGTCTGCTGTGTTCGATCAAAGGGTTCCCGAGTGTCTTATCATAATCCCAGACAGGTCCCGCATAGAGGCGACCCGCTTCATGCAGGATACCACCCTTCGCATCCTTGGCTTCACAGTAGAAGTTCTGACTTGAATACATCGCATCGAGATTCTTGGAAAATTCTTCCATCAGGTACTTGCCTGCAAAGCTGTCCCAATCGACATTCAAACTCTCTAAAGAGTCGTCAGCAAGCGCATTTTCAATCTCCTCGAACCTTCCTATTATGTAAGACATCTGCGCATCCGTCAACTTCTTCGGATTTTTCACAATAAGTGCCTGTCCGCCCCTTGTATATCCATGCTCTTCGTCCGCTTCGTCCAGACGATCGGGATATTCAAGCGATACAAAGAATCCCGTTTCCGTCACCTTGCCGGAAGCCTTAATCGGCACGCGATTCTTCGCAACCTCAGCCTTCTCACAGAGGAGATACGAACCTCTGTATTCCTCGTTGATATACAGATCAACGAATCTGGAGCGCGGTGTGAACGGAAGACCGCAATCCGCTGCAAGATCGTACAGGATCTTATTTCGGAGAAGCGACTGATCCTGTCTGTTTGCAAGCAGGATATAGTTTTGGATCGGTACATCGCCGCCGAACAAATCCGCCTCATCGCGTACCGTCATCTGGTACGGCTTCTTATCTTCCAGGAAGGTAACATTCCCGCGGGATTTCAGTCCATCCAGCGTTCCCGCTCCAATCAGCCGACCGCCTTCACCGATCATCGTATAAAGACCGGTCTCACTGTTTCCTTTTTTCTCTTCGATATAGGACAGGCTCCCCGAATCCGTTGTCACATAAAGCGAGGCAACTTCGGATGAGCAAAGGATCGTAAACGGGAAGTTGCTGCCACCCGCCGATACTGTATGCTCACCTTCTGTCAGGCCGGACGCATCCACAGACAGACCTCTCCCGCCGCCATCAAACGATACAAGATGGAGTCCGGAAGCCGTGATCCGCACATCGAAAGCATTCGATGCGCACGATGGCAGAAACAGATACCGCCTGTCATCGTACGGACTGTGCCACATATGAAGCCTAATCTCTTTGCCGGCATCGGTCGTGATCGTAAACGTCACATCGCTCTCACCTACCGCTTCCCTGTTCTTGTAAAAAAAGAGTACCCCAAGGGAAGCAAAGAGCAGGATCAGAAGCGCGATCCCGATCAGTGTTTTCTTTTGATTCATAAAAGTCCCAAATAATAATCCGTAAGCCACTTTGCAGTGCCGCCGACATCATAGCCGCATGATGCGATCTGCGCGGCATATTTCTGTCTTGCGTTATCGCAGGCATCGCCCGCGGTCTGCGCCTTTGATGGTTCGCCAATTCTCGCTGTCACTGCATCAATCTTTGTGATCCAGTCCTCTACCGTCCCCGGCATCGGCGCCTTCGTCACAAGATCCGTCATGATCACTTCATCCGTGATCGTATCCGACATCACGACCGGAAGACCGCTTGCCTGCGCTTCCACGAGCGTGACCGGAAGACCCTCAAATAGAGATGGAAAAACCATCAGATCCGCTGCATTCATCAGATGCGGAATATCATCTCGCACGCCAAGGAACTGCACATCATCCGATAAGCCAAGCTTCGCTGCCTGCTCCTGTAGCATCGGCTCCATCGGCCCTTCCCCGCAAAGAAGGAATACATAGGAGAGTTCTCCGCCTTCTGCACTTCCGCCGCGCTTCATAAGCGCATCAGCAATCTTTAGAAAGAAAGCCTGATTCTTCTGCGCCTCCATACGCCCGATATGAAGTACCACGGTCTGTCCGAACGAGATTCCAAGACGGCGCCTCGTTTCCTCGCGATCCTTTAGATCAAAGGTAAATCTCGCGCAGTCTATTCCATTCGGAAGGACTGCGAAGCGCGCTTCTTCGCACTTCTCCTTCCCGTATAGCCATTCGCCGGATCCTCTCGAGCAGGCAAGAAGTCTGTCTGCATGATCTGCGATCGAACGCTGGAGCACATTTTTGACAAAAGCGGAAACGCCCTTGCCTGAGCTCGTATTATGGCTGTGCGCGATCGCCTTGATGCCGGCGCGCTGCGCCTCCGCAAGATAGATGGATGCGGTGCTTCGCATATGACCGTGTACGACCGCGATCTCCGGATGCTTTGCAAAAAAAGTGCGCCACTGCCTGCGGT
>JAIKWO010000016.1 GCA_024684675.1 Lachnospiraceae bacterium | reverse complement strand
ATCAAATATGTTTCGCCGAATGAAAAATCGGTCTTGTTCTTTTTTAATGAAAAAAAACAGGTGCCCGCCAAAAAAGGGGCCAAAGTAATCAGTAACAACGATACGATCATTTGTCGTCTCTTTCTACAGGTATTCCGTCTTGCCCTGTTCTTCCAATGTTTCTACGATCTTGCGCACATCCTGCGCCCGCTTTTTGTCGCAGACCAAAACCGCATCCTTGGTCTCCACGATGACCAGATCGCTGACGCCCACAGTCGCGATCAATTTGCCGTCGCTATAACTGATGCAGTTCTTTGTATCGACCCCGATGTGTTCGCCGCGGATCACATTTCCGTTTGCGTCCGGTTTATAGAGCGCGTCCAGCGTCTCCCAGCTTCCGACATCATCCCAGCCAAAATCGCCGTCCAATACAAGCACATCGTGTGCGCGCTCCATGATCCCGTAATCAATCGAAATCTTTGGAATCGTCGGGTAGATCTTCGCAATAACCTGCTGCTCTTTCGGTGTCTTCATTGCCGCACCGATTTTTTCAAGGCAAGCGTAGATATCGGGAAGAAGCTCCCTAAAGTGATCCAGGATCACGGACGCTTTCCAGACAAACATTCCGCTGTTCCAAAGATAGCTCCCTGATGAAAGATACTGCTTTGCCGTTTCAAGATCCGGCTTTTCCACAAACTCCTGTACTTCCATTCCGCTATGCTTCTTCTTACGGATGTATCCGTATCCGGTTGCGGGATAAGTCGGCTTAATCCCGATTGTGATCAGCTTTCCCGTTTCTTCCGCAAGCTCGGCTGCCTTCTCGATCGTCCGCGCGAATGCATCTGTGTTACGGATATAATGGTCAGACGGGAAAATACACATCACACCGTCGCCGAATTTTCGCACGATCTCCATCGCGGCATAGCCGATACAGGCCGCCGTGTTACGCGCCGCCGGCTCCGCCAGAATATGATCCTTCTGAAGCCTTCCGGCTGCCATCAAAAACGTCAAATCCGCATGTGCCTGATTCGTAACAATGAAAAAATCTTCCTTCAGGATCACTTCCGTGAGACGGTCAATGGTCTCGTTGACCATGATATCTTTTCCTGTCAGATTCAAAAACTGCTTGGGAAGAGACTTCCTGGAAAGGGGCCAGAATCTTGTGCCGCCGCCTCCTGCCATGATCACACCGTATCGTTTCATCTATGCTGTCCTCCGCTTACATTCTGGCATCATCGATGTTTTCTTTAAACCATTCGTACGCCAGGCGAATGCCTTCATCCAATTCCACTTTATGTACAAAACCCAGCTCATGCAGTTTGGTCACATCCGTGAGCTTCCTGGGTGTACCGTCCGGCATCGAAGCATTCCAAACGATCTCTCCTTCAAATCCGACGGCTTTTTTCACTTTTTCGGCAAGCTCTGCGATCGTCAGCTCTTTGCCGGTTCCGATATTGACATGCTCCTCACCGCTGTAATGTTCCAAAAGGAATACGCACGCATCTGCCATGTCATCCACATAAAGGAACTCGCGAAGCGGCTTACCCGTGCCCCAAAGCTCAACTGTCTTTGCCCCGCTCATCTTCGCCTCATGGAACTTGCGAATCATCGCAGGCATAACATGCGACCCGCTTAAGTCATAATTGTCATACGGTCCGTACAGGTTGGTCGGCATACAGCTGATAAAGTCATCACCATACTGCTGCTTAAAAAACCGGCACATCATAAGACCCGAAATCTTCGCAATCGCGTAGGCTTCATTCGTTTTCTCAAGAGGACCTGTAAGGAGCGCCGTCTCCGGAATCGGCTGCGGTGCCATTCGGGGATAGATACAAGTACTTCCCAAAAACAGCAACTTTTTTACGTGCATATCATGACAGCATTTTATCACATTGCATTGTATTTGCATATTCTCATACGCGAACTCTGCCGGTGCAGATTCATTTGCATGGATCCCGCCGACTTTCGCCGCCGCAAGCACGACCACATCCGGCTTCTCCGCCTCAAAAAAGGTGCGAACCTGTGCCTGATCTGTCAGATCAAGCTCTTTATGTGATCTTCCGATCACATTCGTATAGCCCTGCCTTTCAAGGCTTCTGACAATGGCGCTGCCTACCAGTCCACGGTGACCCGCGACATAAATCTTATCCGTTTTATTCATGATCCGATCCTTCTGTTTTCTTTCTATCTGTATCTAATCTTTCTATTTGTTCTGCTTCTTGTACTCCTCGCAGCTTATGCCCGCAACTTCGCGAAGGTCCGCATCCATCATCATTGATACCAGATGCGCAAAGTCAACTTTGCGTTTCCACTTCAGCTGCTTCTCTGCCTTCGCAGGATTCCCCCAAAGGAATTCAACCTCGGCCGGACGGTAGAATTCAGGGTTTACATCAACCAGAATGCGACCCGTTTTCTCATCGATACCCTTCTCGTGTATGCCTTCGCCTTCCCACTTGATCTTGATGCCGAGCTCACCAAATGCCGCCTCGACAAATTCGCGAACCGTATGCGTCTCATTGGTCGCAAGCACGTAATCATCCGGCTTATCCTGCTGAAGCATCAGCCACATGCCCTCTACGTAATCGCCCGCAAAGCCCCAATCGCGCTTTGCGTTCATGTTACCGAGCGACAGTTTCTCCTGCTTTCCTGCGACAATCGATGCGATCGCAAGCGTGATCTTCCTCGTTACGAAATTCTCGCCGCGACGGGGCGATTCATGGTTAAAAAGAATGCCGTTACAAGCGAACATATTGTAGGATTCACGGTAATTGACGGTAATCCAGTAAGAGTACAACTTTGCCACGCCGTACGGACTTTTCGGATAAAACGGTGTTGCTTCACTCTGCGGTGCCGTCTCCGGAAGACCGCCGAAAAGCTCCGATGTGGATGCCTGATAATAACGACAGTTCCCGCCGTTTACGCGCAGTGCCTCAAGGAGTTTGAGTGTGCTGACGCCGGTCGCATCTGCCGTGTACTCCGGCACTTCAAACGAAATCCCGACATGCGACTGCGCTGCCAGATTATATACTTCCGTCGGTCTGATCTCCGCGATAAGACGCATCAAATTGCTCGAATCCGTCGTGTCGGAGAAATGCAAAAAGAACTTTACCTTATAATAATCCGATGCGATCAAATGGTCAATTCGTGCGGTGTTTGAGATACTGTGACGACGGATCAGACCATGTACTTCGTATCCTTTCTCCAAAAGGAATTCAGCAAGATAAGAACCGTCCTGACCTGTGATACCCGTGATCAATGCTACATTTTTCATGTGTGTCTCCTTTGTTCTATAATACTTTATTGCGATGAAATAATCTGCCTGATAATTAGTTGCTTTTCAGATTATAACAGGCTATAATACAGGAAACAATCTCCTATATTGCTATGAAATAGGATTATATTGCTATTCATTCCGACTGTTTTTCGAGGAGAATAAATGCCCGCAAAAACTTCCAGCAGACAATTCCATACACCATCCGCCTATGCGCGTATGCATTACTATTATCCGCAGGAGATCGGATCACTTCAGAGTTCCGGTGCACATATCAGCAGTCGCCGGGACCTTCGCTCTTTTCTGTTCCTCATTGTGCTCACGGGATGCGGATCTCTTCGCTACATGAACGAGACACATCTCTTAAAGCAGGGTGACTGCGCTTTCATTGACTGCGGCCGCCCCTATGCGCACGAGAGCGATGATGCCAAGCCCTGGGAACTCAAATGGGTTCATTTCTACGGAAGGGACGCTTCGGAAGCCTATCGTCTCTTCTTATCCAAAGGTCTTTTACCTGTTTTTCACCCGCATGACCCCGCAGTCTTCAATACGATCCTGTCAGGGCTTATGGAAATTGCAGGTGGAGAGGAACCTCTTCGTGAGATGTTGTTTCATAAAGAGTTGACCGCTCTTGTCACCTCCTGCTTTGCAGAAAGTGCACCCGATGATACCCTTTCATCCGGGCAGGCCGGGGATAAGCTCGACCTTCTCCGCGCTTTTTTTCACGAGCACTACGCTGAGCATCTCTCGCTTGATGATGTCGGAAAGCGTTTTTACATCAGCAAGTACCATCTCATCCGCGAATACAAGAAGCGATTCGGGATCACGCCCGCCGCCGATCTCATCAGCATGCGCATCTCTGCTGCGAAAATCATGCTGCGCTTTGAATCATCGTCAGTCGATACTGTTTCTTCCCTTGTGGGGTTTCGTGATACTGCATATTTCATTCGGGTTTTCAAGCGTCTGGAAGGAATGACGCCACTTGAATATCGCAAAAAATGGTAGTAGAATGAGGGAAATTTTCGGAGGATGATATGACATTCTGGACAGACCTTTTACGCAACGAAATCTTCGTGTCAGCTGCCACCGGCGTTCGGCGCGAGACAGGCATACAGGCCATGGTACTCAATGAGATGATCGCCTTTTTCAAAAAGATGGGCGGCAAGGTCAGCATCGAAGAGAAGCTCAAGGAATTTGTGGGCCACACGCCGCTTCAGGTTCTGGCCGGTGCACTTCTAGGCATCCTGATCGCTTATTGCGTACATATGATCTTTCCGATCAAATAGAAACAGGCAGTGCCTTTTACAGAGCACTGCCTTTCTTTATAGTCTCTCTTCCATTCTGATGATCGATATGATCAGATCTCTTCTGCGGATATCACGCCATCCGTCTTATTCAGATCCATTACAAGCTCCTCAACCTGATACTTTTTGGGAAGACGCAGGTAGAAGATCGCACTCGCATTGTGCTTTTTGCTCGCTTCCGAACGGGTGATGTTCAGATTCAGCACCTTTACCTCATGCTGCTTAAAGCTTTCCAGTACCCGCTCAAGACAA